>CAVSGB010000001.1:0-8395 GCA_963726845.1 uncultured Bacteroidota bacterium
ATACTCTTGTTTTAAACCAAAAAGGTAATCTTTCCGTTATTCCCTTTTAACGCTTTTGCTATCTCTTCTTTGATCTTTTTGCAATTGTAATGTCTATGTTCTGCCAACTTGTTGGATCCAAGGTTGCCTTTGCAAATGTCCTCAATTATAGCTAACCCGGTAAGTCCACATACATCTTTTACTACAACATCTAACCTGAAATTAAGAAGCTTTAAATACTTCTGCATCTTTGATGATGCCTCTGCTGCCAGACTAAGCCAATTAGTCCTTTGTCGGCAATAGGTACGCAATTGCTCTGTGGTCTCATCTGGTAAAAAACTACTGGTAAGCAATCCCAAAGCATGAAGCTTTTGTATCCATCGGCTGTCTTTTACATCGGTCTTCTTGCCTTTTGCATTTTTTGTAAACTTTCCATTGGCCAATACCAAATCAAATCCATGTTTTGATAACTCAACATATAAGTTCTGCCAATAAGAACCCGTACTTTCCATAGCTACCGAAGTAATCCCATTTTCTTTGAGCCATAAGCAAATCTCTGTTAAATCATCTGCATAAACACCAAACTCCCTAACATCTCTTAACTCCTGACCAATTGCAACAAAATGTGAGCGACTACCAATATCAATCCCTGCACAACGAGGGTTGATAACATCTAATTCCATTTTTTCTGCCATAAACCTCCTTTTTAAATTTAAAAGACCTTATGGAAGTGTAGTATTGAATCAAAAATATCTTGAACGGACTTATCTTGTAGATAGTACCACTGAATTAATCAAATCATAACAAACCGAATGGCTATTATGAATACACTTCAACCAGAATGGCGCCCGAGTTTATCTCAATCTATCGAGATAACACCAGTTAATCAATCGGCCTTACATAAGGTCTCAAGCAAAAGTAGCAGAATATTCGCATGCGGGTTCGTTAGCTTAAGAATTTAACGGAAATTTTTTCGTGGGGGGAATTGCCCATAAACGTTCGCGGCTACCAACCGTGAGGGTTTGCGGGGCGAGTCCCTGTCCGCTGGCAAAACCGTTGCACGCGTGCCACTGCACTTGCAAAACCTCTGAAACCCGCATGGTTTGGTTAGCCGATGTTGTGCAACGTGCTTTTTTATTTATTTTCCAAAGACTTAGGCAACATCAACAAAAAAGGAATACACTTGTCATAATTTAACTCATAGTAATTTACTCCTAAGTTGATATTATTGTAATAATCCATTTGATGCTCTTTATAATATTTTTCTGAGGATAATTTCCAAAAATCCTTGCTTATCTTTTCAGATAAAAACCATTTTTCAAGTAGTCGAGCTGCACGACCATTGCCATCTCTAAATGGATGAATATGGGCAAATTTTAAATGAATCAATGAAGCGAAATAAAACGCCTCAGATTTTGATAAATCCTTTTTTAATAACGTATCTAAATCATTAAATAAATCCGTCATTGTCTCTTTCACTAGTTCTGGCTCAACTGCAAGATAAACTAATCCAGATTGACTAAAAACGCCAATTTTCTCATTGCGATATTTACCTTGCTTACTTTTAATCACAAGTGTTTTAGCAAACATTTTATGACATTGTAAAAAGTTTTTCTCAGTCAATAAATTTGATTGTGCATATTCATATGCTGAAATTAAATTTTCGATTTCTTGAATCTCTTTGTGTGGCTTAAATTTCTCTTGAGATAACTTAAAATTCATGAACGAGTTCAAATCAATGCTATTACCTTCAATGTTGGATGAATAAACAGCTAAAGCCTGAGTTTTATATCCTAAATCAGTAATTCTCTCTGTAAAATCAAACGACTCAATTAACTTTGCAATTTGATTGCCAACTAAATCATTGTATTGATTGAAATATTTATCATCAAGTAATCTCATCTATCAATTTTTATCTCAAAGTTAACATTTTTATCAATTTATCTGCATGGTGGGCGTTTTTCAGCATATTGCACAAACGTTCCTCGGCTATGTAAAGTGCGGGATTTACTTGCAGAATAAATCCCACTACACAAATGTAAATAGAAAGCACCAAACTTACAAACCCGCCATAACCCGCATTTTATATAGCCGATGTTGTACGCTGGTTATTTTAATGTTTTTATAATCTCTAAGTTTTCTTTTTCTCTATCAATCTGCATTTTTTTCACTTCCTCTTTTCCAATTATTAACTTTATTGATTCATAAAAGGAATTATCAAGCATTTCTTTTTGTTTATTAATCGCTGAAAAATACAATTTCAGATCATCTGTCGCCCTGAAATAGTAAATAAATTGAGCCGGAGTATTAGCAAGATATTTAAAGTTAATATTGCTACATTTTATCTTATTCAGTAAAATATTACAAATCTTATGACTTGGAGAATTTGCTAACTGAATCTTAAAAATCGTATCATTTAATTTTTCTCCGTATCTATAATATTTTCCTGTCAGAAAAGAATGGATTTCTTCAGAATTATTGAATAAGGTATCAATAAACAACCAATTTTCATCATAGAAAGAATTTAATGTAGCTGCGGCATCTTTTGAGAATGTATTAAGATTTTTATCAACTGTAATTTTGACTTTAAACTTTTGTATTATCAAACTATCTACATAAACCATTAAAGGTTTTTCATATGGATAGTATCTATCAATTTGGCTATCTCTATTTACATATTGAAATCTTCCCATATAATCACTTAAGGTTCCTAGCAAAAAATAAGTTGTATCAATCTTTATATCATGTTCTCTATTCTGCGCATAAATCTCAATGCAACTAGATATGAATCCTATTAATATCAGGAATTTAAGTTTTAATAATTTATCCATATGAAAAGTCTGTTTTAACTTGCGTACAACGCTTGCGGCTACTAACAGTGCGGGAGCGCGGGGCGCGTCCCTGTCCGCTGGCAATGCCGCTGCACGCGTGCCACTGTGCCTGCAAACCTTCTGAAACCCGCATTGTTTGTGAGCCGGTGTTGGCAGCTGGTTGTTTTATATCTTTATTTCATTTATTATTGAGTCAAAATAACTACCAATATCATTTCTCCACAAAAAATTAGGATGATAAGTTCTAATTGAAAGAATATCACCTATTTTAAATTTTGAAATTTGCCTAGTATTATAAGGCAATAAAGGTTCATAATCAAGTATTCCAAAATTATCCTTAATTATTCTATCATAATTTGGGCCAGTAAAGAATAATATAAAATTTGGTTTTATAATCCTAAGTTCATCTTGAATTACTGAGAAATGTTCTCGTTCTATTTTATAAATATAATCTGGGGGCATTCCTTTACTTTCATATTTACCAATTTTTACAATATCATTCCAGATATAACGAATTTTTTTATTTGGGTATTTCTCAGAAATCTTTGAAATGAAACAACTGACTCCATTCCAAAATTGACCACCATAAGTATAACAATAATCATCATTGAAGAAATCATCATAACCCTTTAATAATCCATCAATCGTGTTTTCCATTTTATACCAACCATTAGCTTCTTGTCCAAAAATCATTAATCGCAAATCCGCAGAACTATAATCGTCCTCATTATCAACCTTAATTAATAAAGGTTTTGCAGGCTTTGACACTAATTTCTCATTTTCATATATTGTTAATGTTGCCTTTGTCAAATTATCCCATTTTGTGGAATATATCTTAAATAATTGCTCATTCATAGTTTTTATTATTTGTTTATAATTGTTTTTTCAACTTGCTGCCAACGGTTTGCGGCTACACGACGTGCGGGATTAAAACGCAGTTTGTGTCCGCTACACAAAATGTAACAAAAACTTGCGAAATTGCAATACCACTGAAACCCGCATGGCGTTGTGAGCCGATGTTAGCTGGCGTTTTATTCAATTTTAGTTATATCATTTAATATTTGTTCTCTAATCTGATTTATTGCTTCACTAAAAGCTTTATTTGTCTGACTTGGAACTGCTAATGCATTATTATTATACATTGATGCTGAATTCTTTATTTGGGATTTACCAATATATGTCCCAATTAAATTATTTTTTGTGTCAAATAAGTATAACTTTATTTCTATTTCACTTGTATTTGTCCTTACTGGTACACCAAAATACCATGTTAGAACTGGAATATATCCAATCAAAAATATGGGTTGGCCAGTTGCACCTAAGAGTATATCTGAAGCTAAAAATATACCAAGTCCGGCTTTAGCATATCCTGATAATTCTGATACTCCCTTGAACTTTAATATATCTCCTTTTATTATATAATCAGGATTCTCAACTCGACGGCTTATCTCTTTAAATACGCTATTAGTTGAAAAATCAGTCGTTATTGCATTTGTTACTTCTATATCTAAATCATTTGATAATGCTTCCTTATTTGTTACAGATATTCCACTAAATGGTTTTTCCCTATCTTCAATTGGAGAAATG
This sequence comes from uncultured Bacteroidota bacterium, assembly GCA_963726845.1. Lineage (GTDB taxonomy): Bacteria > Bacteroidota > Bacteroidia > Bacteroidales > DTGW01 > CAVSGB01. The sequence continues at coordinate 4,398 of CAVSGB010000001.1, forward strand.
TCTTTAAACTTCTCTATCGAAACTGACTTTTTTATTGTTTTAGTGCTAACATCCAAGCTTACCTTTGGAGTATATGAAATGGTTGCACATGAAGTAATCAAAATTGATAACAATAATAAAACGTTGAAATTTTTAATTTTTTTCATTTTTATTTTTTTTATAATTATTAAATTTGTCTGTATAGTAATCCTTGTTTTTTAAAATGCCAGCTAACTGTACGTTTGCGGCTATGAAGCGTTGCCAATTGCAAAATGCTACAATGCCTACCCATTACAAATGTATGACATAGTGGATAAATTAGCAAATCATCTAATTGGCAATGCTTTATGAGCCGATGTTACAGTCTGTGGCATTTCTTCAGGTGCGGTGGCTTGTTCACCCATTTTTAAATTTAGCATAAATTGATAATGTTGCACATCATTGACCCTTTGTGATGACTTATCAAAAAGCATAACTCTTGATTAACTTGATATTTATCATTATGACACTTATGCTCATATTATCTTATCCAAGTATAACGTGCGGTGGGCAGACATGTTTATCCCTAATTAAAAGCTTGTCTGTATACTGGGTGACCAAACTTGCAACATGGCTTAAGCGTGGATGGTTTTTGCGTGGGTTAGCCCGTGTGACGTAGCCGCCGTCTAATCTTTCACCTGGCACTCAGGGCAGCGGATCACTTTAATTTTGTTGCGAGCTTATCAGGTACTAAATGACCTTCTAAATACCACCGTCATCGCAGAGGAGGCTGCCCGGTTTATCACTTTATGCAAATGTTTCAAAGAACTAAGGAGACAGGCGGCATCAGACAGAGGGCGGCAAAAAGCAGGGAAAACCCCGATAATATTTAACAACGAAAAAAATTATATTTATATTATTAATAACTTTTAAAAATCGGGGTTAATAGACTGTGAACGTTCGCGGCTACTGCCAGTGCGGGATTGCGTGGTTGCGTCCTTATCCGCCAGCACCTGCGCCTACATGCGGGAGCTGACGCATGCTAACCTTCTGAAACCCGCATTGGCTGTGAGCCGATGTTGTGGCCAGTTAATTATTTTTAGCTAATTGTCAGACTTATTCTTTTACCAAATCCTATCTCAACAAGACGATACAAAGTAGAGAGTTGTATATCACTATGTCCATTCTCTATCCTTGAAATAAAACTTTTTCTTGTCCCAGTTTTTTGTGCTAATTGCTCTTGAGTCATGTGAACATCCTTTCGTGCTTCTTTTAATATCTCCCCAATTGCGAATGCTTTGGCTTTAATCTCAAATTCCGTACGTCGTTTTGTCCCAATCATACCGTATCTTTCATCTAGATGTTCATCGAATGTAGTTATTGTTTTCATGATCTATCTCCTTTTTTTGATTCAAAGTATTCTTTCATTATTCTAATCGCTTTATCAATTTCTTTCTTTGGCGTCTTCTGTGTCTTTTTTTGAAATCCATTAAATAAAACAACTAAATTTCCTTTATCAAAACAGCAGAATATCCTAAAAATATTACTCTCAAATTCTATTCTAATCTCAAACAAACCGTCAGTCCCAATCATAGGTTGGAAAAACTTTTTTGGAATCTGGTCAGCCACCATAATAAGATAAAGTACATAATCTATTTTGTCCTTTACCTTATCTGTTTGAGATTCAAAAAAGTCTTTATAATAATTTTTAAAATATATTATCTGACGTTTTTTATCCATTCGACAAAGTTAACGAATAATGGAACAAAATCCAATTGATTTACTTCTAAAAAATCTTGTTAATGGATGTTGAGTTTAATTGGCCACAAACGCTTGCGGCTACTGCCAGTGCGGGTTTGCGTGGTTGCGTCAGTATCCGCCAGCACCTGCGCCTATATGCGGGCACTGACGCTTGCGAACCTTCTGAAACCCGCATTGGCTGTGAGCCGTTGTTAGCACACGTGTTTATGGGTTATGCTATTTTTATCTTACCTTCTCTTACTTGTTTCAAAAATTCTCGTTGCTCCTCAAAGGTCATATTAACCATTCTCTCTGCTAATTTTTCCTTTATCGAACGAAAAAACTTTACTGTATCGAATTTTTTTTCAATCATTGTTTTCATATCTTACAAATTCTTTAGGTGAACGTATCTCAATTACAGGGTATCCCAATCGCAAATTGATTGAGTTGAAAAGTTTTATCTTGTCATAATTGACAATATGTTTAAAATTCCAGCTTACTAGAACATCAAGTCTATTGACAGTAGCAATCGCAATATGATAAGCATCGTCAAGGCTTGCTTTACCTAATATCTTTTCTTTAATATAAGTTTCAGCTAATTCTTTTGATTCATCGTCTAAATCAAGATATCTATAACAATCTCCTGGAATCTTTAATTTTAAGTCCTTTACAAAGTCCGGAGCTAAACTTAATTCAGCCTCACTAATCTCAGAAAAATAAACCAAAAAGTCCTTATTGAAAATTCTCTCAAAGAAAAGTTTGGTATCATTTTCAAATTCATCGTCAAAGTATCCACCAACAACCGATGTATCAATGTAAACTCTTAATTTCATTTATTCTTTTTTCACAAATTTACAAAATTATCATCAGTTGTCGCTATCCGCCGTCAACATGTGTGCTAACGTTTGCGGCTACCAACCGTGCGGGTGTGCGGAGTGCGTCACTGTCCCCCGAGACTCATTTACAAGCGTACCACTGCGCCTGCAAACCCACGAGCCCGCATGGTTTGGTGAGCCGATGTTACAGTCTGTGGCATTTCTTCAGGTGCGGTGGCTTATTCACCCATTTTTAAATTTTGCATAAATTGATAATGTTGCACATCATTGACCCTTTGTGATGACTTATCAAAAAGCATAACTCTTGATTAACTTGATATTTATCATTATGACACTTATGCTCATATTATCTTATCCAAGTATAACGTGCGGTGGGCAGACATGCTTATCCCTAATTAAAAGCTTGTCTGTATACTGGGTGACCAAACTTGCAACATGGCTTGAGCGTGGATGGTTTTTGCGTGGGTTAGCCCGTGTGACGTAGCCGCCGTCTAATCTTTCACCTGGCACTTAGGGCAGCGGATCACTTTAATTTTGTTGCGAGCTTATCAGGTACTAAATGACCTTCTAAATACCACCGTCATCGCAGAGGAGGCTGCCCGGTCTATCACTTTATGCAAATGTTTCAAAGAACTAAGGAGACAGGCGGCATCAGACAGAGGGCGGCAAAAAGCAGGGAAAACCCCGATAATATTTAACAACGAAAAAAATTATATTTATATTATTAATAACTTTTAAAAATCGGGGTTAATAGACTGTGAACGTTTTCGGCTACTGCCAGTGCGGGATCGCGTGCTTACATCTCTGTCCGCTGGCACAAATGCCCACATGCGGGCGCTGACGCTTGCAAACCTTCTGAAACCCGCATTGGCTGTGAGCCGTTGTTACCTGCTGGCATTTGTCTTTCTTTTTAATCAATCAAATATACAAAATCTTACTAATCGAAGTATTGCCTTTGCAAAGTGCGATTGGGCGGGACAGGTAGGCAGGCTCTTTGCGTTTTTTGGCGGGAAGACTCTCTTGTGAGGGCAAAAACGCAAAGTGCCTGACTTCGAAGGGACGGGTTAGTTAGGCATGATTCAACAATTAATCAATAAATAATACAACCATAGCTGATAGAAGTTCAGAGGTGTCCGAAACCAGTTCATACAAAACTATCAACCTTTCAATTTGGAAGTTTGTTTATCAACGAAAAAATATCAAATATCTGTTTTGAGTATGATACATTTTTAATATTTCAAGATAAGAGGTTCTCAGATAAATATTTAAATTCATTTTCAAATAATACTGATTTTAGTACTTCAACTATATTTTCAAGTTTTATATCAGACTCTAAATACTGAAATATTAATACATTATTATTTAGGTTATTTGATTTAAAAAAAGTTTCTAAATAAACAGAAGGAAATGTTGAAATAAAAAACCGCCAAGTGGAATTTGGTGATAATCTTTCTAATTCATTTT
>CAVSGB010000002.1:0-19974 GCA_963726845.1 uncultured Bacteroidota bacterium
AATTTGATCTGCTTGGTTTGGGGATCACCCTAATTAGAAACCATATTGTTGACATAATTCCCAGAAAGAAGAAAGTAATTTTTGATTTACATCCGAACTTTAAATTATTTTTCCCGTTCATAACAAATATATTTAATTGATTAGGACCTAACGTTAATTAAAAGAAATGTACAAATTAGATTTATTTTCATTTCAATAAGCTTTTATTTCGCAACCATTAAAAATTACTTAAATTTTGTAGGAAATGTATAAAACCAATATTTGGGCATTGGTGTACCATTTCCCACACTATCAACACCATAAGGAGTTAGTCCTGAAGGTATTGAATCAATGTTATATGTCAAATACCGATCATTGGATTCTTGCAAATAAAAAAATTGATACCTATGAACAACCGAAGCAGCAGCAAAATAGCCAAATACAGTTTGTGTCGTATCGCTTACACATTTCAAATTTGAAGATAGTTGGGTTGGAATTGGATCAAAAATACTATTTGAAGGTACACCTTGGGTATTTTCTTCTGTAAATATTTGATAAATTTTTTTTGATACAGAATATATACTTGAGTTAATTATTTCTCCATCTGAAACTGTTATAGTATTTGAATCAACTATTAGGACTTCTGGAACAAAACCAATAAAGAATTCTTTTACAGGACCTGAATATTCTGCTATACTCGCTTTTAAGCCATTATTAAATACCAATGTATTTGTACTCCAACTGTAAATGGTTAATGCTCCTTCAATAATTTTTTCCGTTTGCTGAATATAGTTTGTTTCGACCTTATAATAATAATCTTGATCAGTAAAAGGAGTAAAATCTATATGCAAATTCATACCATTTTTTGTGCTTACATAATAAGTTCCATCTGGCTCCTGCAAAAGATACTGAACCTGCCCAGGATCAGCATATATTGAATCAATTGTCGGAGAAGCATTTATTTTTTCCCAATCCGATTCATAATTCTTTCCATCCTGAAGGTTAATTTTTATTTTATAGCTTCTGCCTATTTGCCCACGCATTCCTGTTGCTAATGTTTGATAAATTCCTGAATGTTTTGGATATTCAATTACATTTTCAATATTCCCAATATCATCATTAATTGTAATTATGGCTCCTGTTATTTTTGGAGGATTCAAATTTGAATTATATGGAACAGATTTACTTATTAGCACAGTGTAAGGTGGAGGTTCATTGGTTATTGTACATTCTACAACCAAACACGATTTACTTTCCTGAATTGGAGGATCATCATATGGTTTTTTACAAGCCTGAATTAATAATGAAAATATTATTATATGAATAAATATCCTCATAATAACTTATTAGAAATGTTCATTTTTATATCACTATTAAAGTGCAGAAAACAAAATATATACATTTATCTTTTTAATTCACCCAATAATTATTCTTTCACCAGTTTGGTTTGATTCAAAATATTCCCATTATCGTAAATCACAAGTAAATAGACTCCCTTTGAAAGATTTAGAAGCACATTATTTTCAATAATAAAAGAATTATTGCCTTGTTCAATTTCAATTTTTTGAGAACTATATACCTTTTGCCCAAAAACGTTATAGACAGAACAATTAATATTTTTTTGACTTACTGAATTATATTCAAGTGTAAAGCTATTGATAAACGGATTTGGATAAATTTTTATAAAACCATAGCTATTATTAAGAATAGTATGGACATCTGTTGTTTTATTTATTAAATCAATATTATTATCAATCCATGTTAATCGCTTGGTAAGCCAGGTTTTTAGGTTGCTTATTTCTATATCGTAGCTGGAACTGGTGACCCAGTTACATGATCCAAACAAAATATAATTCATTACCGGCCAAACTTCATAATTTCTTATCTGTGCATCATGTATGTACAAAACCAATGAATCTATTTCAGCCATCATTGAATCGGTATTCAGAAAGGTTTTCCTGACTTTCTGCCACGAATCCCTGAACTGGCTGGTAAAATTGGTGTCGCGCATAATTTTCATAATTTGTAAGGAATTATTTGCATTGAAATTTGTGTATTGTAACGATTCGTCAAATTGCCAGCCGTAAGTATTGCAGCCATCCTGAAATGTTCCGTTTCCAAAAGCCAGGTCATGGTCCCATAGTGGCCCATATTTAACTTTACCGCCATTTGTAATATTTTCTTTGTACAAATAAGTACTGTACATATAGGCATCACAATTTTTCATTGCTTCTTCAGCTATTACATAATCAATAAGCGATTGTATATCAATGTAAGGTTTATACCCCAAAATGGAATCGGAAAATGTTGTTTTATCCAATGTACTGTAAAAGTCAGTCATATAATCGAAAATATACTTCTTTTGCTCCAGGGTAATATCTTCTTTTTTCGGATACACCCATATCAACAAACCGCTATCAGGCATATCTTTATCATATTTAATAATATAACCGCCGGTGACTGCATCTCCGGAATTATCAGTAGTTTTTAGTTTTGCAACATTGACCCTGTCGGAATCCCTTTTAATTTTTTCAGTTAAAAAGTAAAGCCCCATGAAATCACCATTCAGAATAAGCTCACAAAATTTTGTCCTGGGTTCGTAATGCCCTTGCCTGCGCCCTAAATTAAAAGCCAGTTCGTTCCGAATCTGACTTTTATCGGCAAACGGGCCTGTTAAAATCCAGTCATTTTCCTTAGGCATTCCAAGTAAAGGCACATTATTATTATTCCCAACACTGTCTTCGGTGTTAATATCATATGATTTTTTAAGAAACCAGGCTGATGATTGCCCGCGAACTTTTATTGATATGCGCCCATTATAATCTGTAAACCCATCCGAAGGTTTATTATATAATCCATTCGGTTTATTTATAATGCCCATTTTTGCTATAAAGCTTTCTCCTTTAATCAAGACATCCGAATCAGTAGAAATAATTACTATCGGAAATTTTGTTGAATCGAGTACCACCTGCCTGTAAAAATGGCCACCCATATTGTCTCCATAATAGTTTGTAATATCTTCAAGCCAACATACAAATGATAAATCAGAGCCGTTGATGCTGTCATTATGAACCTGCACTGTAAGCATATTCATTCCTGTATCTAAACATTGTTTGACAACAGAGTAGTCTATATAATAACCATAACTTGGGTATGACATTGTCAATGTTTTGTGCGTCCGCTCGGTAACCCTGTTGAAAGGAACAAAAACTCCAGGTTTACCGAGATTGGTGCGGGAAATTTCAACGCCATTTAGATAGGCAACATAACCATCGTTGTAGTCGTTGGAAAAACCTAAGGTATTTATTACTGCTTTATTTTTAATTGTAAATTTATACCTCAAATATACAGATGTGGTTTTTTGAATTTGGGTTTTTATGCCATTTACCCTATATCCTATACTTCCATTGCCTGACTGCCAGGCAGAATCGTTAAAAGATTGTTTCCGCCAGTTTGAATCCGGTTCGGCAGTACCAAAATAATATTTATATTGTGTGCTGTCTGATACATAGTATGATTGTGAAAATACATTAATTGACAAAGCAATTAATAATATAAAATATAAAATTGTTTTCATTTTTATTGATTTTATAGTAAAGACAACATATAAATTAAAAAACCCTATATGGCTATTTTTGCCCAACGCGCCAAAAAAGTAAAGTTAGCGCCAATGTTTTCATTACAAGATAATTATAGCATTTAGTTATTTAGACATTATTGTTTAGTCTATAAAATGCAAATAAATTTATAATTTAAACCTTCATTTTCAATGAAATGATTATTAGATGAATAAGTGATATTTTTAGAAATAATAAAGCCGCTGGTGAAAAAACCAACGGCTTTATGTTCAAACTATAAAATAGTTATTTTTTACTTTGACCCTAATTGAAATGAAAATGGCGATGAGAATGGGCCAACAATTCCAGATGAATTTTCGGCCCTTATAATTATAGTATAAGCAGATGATGAACTCGTAAACAATCCCCCGGTAGGCACTGTAAAACCTTGAAGATTTATAAGAGAAAGATTAACATCCATCTGTGTGGAGCTAGAACTATTATAAGGATACAAAGTTGTTAGTAACAAATAATCGCCATTGTTGTATTTTGCATAAACACTATATTGTGTGGCTTGGGTTACAAATGGGAATTTAATTTCAACAAGGGTAGTGTTAGCCACTATGGCTGTTGGAGAAACTTTGGAAATACCTGTAACCTGGCCAAGTTTTGCAGTAGTACCTCCGGCAGTTGTAAAGTTAAAAGAATTGCTGTAATATAAATGGCCGGTTGCAACCGAAGAATATAAAGTAAATGAAAATTGATAAGTTGCTCCAGGTTCAAGATTATTCCCTATCGGTATAATAGTAAGGGTTTTTGCATTGCTCGACCAAGATTTATTAAAAGCAACTTTGGCATTTTCCGGATTTTCTATGTAGAAGTTAATTATGTTGCTTGAATAACTTGTATCCACAGCCGACGAAAACTGGACAACAATATTTTGGTTCGTAAGAAAATTTGTAACAACATTACCATTTGCATCAATCAAATTATTTGAAGTAACTACAAATATACTATTACTACTTTGAAGATAAAGTAATACATCAGATACACTATCATTAGTAAAACCATTATAAGTGCCTGAATAGGTTTTATTATTTAAAGTTGTTGTTGCCATAAGTTGAAAATACGTATTGGGCAAATTGGCCTGGGTAATAACACCACTTGAATTTGCAACTCCTTTTATAACATTTGGTATAAACAAATTACCCAAATTAATAGTATAGGCAGCATTGGCTGCTGAAGTATAAACACCGCCAACGTTAATATAAAGATGGGTAGTAAGAGTTTGGTCTAATTTATACAGGCTTGTATTAATGTTTGCATTATATGTTTTTCCACTGTAGTTATTGGGGTTAATATTTAATGAATCATATCTTCCACTATATCCAGTAGCAGTTATCTTAATCAGGTAATTTCCCAAGCTTTGGTTCATCAACGAATAATGACCAACGCTGTCGGTAGTTAAAGTAACTGAATTAATCAATACTTTGGCCCCTTTAATGGGTGTATTATTACTAACATCGCTAACAAATCCATTAATGTTAACTGTAACATCTTGTTTGTTCAACGAAATATTATAATCCTTCGAACACGAAAAAATGATTATTGAAATTAAGGCAAGAGAGACTAATAGATTTTTCATACTTTAAAATTTTAAGATTATTTTATTATTAGTTACATAAATTTAATTTGCATACAATTATATAAAATAATTTCATTTAATAAATAGTAATTTAAATTCATTATGACTATAGTTTGCAGTACAAGACTCGGATGCTGTTACTGGCCTAATAGTCTTGCTTTTACTCATAAAAATATATTTAGAATTTTATGAGTAAGTTTTGTATGCTTAAAAACTCTATAATAAAATCAATATCGCAGGTAACATTCAACCTTGTTACCTGCTGGCCTTTATTGTTTTTTATTTGCCAAATCTTAATCAAAATAATAATTGTACTTAACTCGACAGCCCATGGTTACAATTGGATTTATATATTATAAAACTACCATCCCATTTTTTGTTTAATAAAAGCTTCAAGTACTGTGGCAGTTGTCGCTTGTTCGGCTTCACTTGGATGGTCAAGGCCGGTACAACCATTAACCTGATCAGATGGTAATGCTACCCAATATACTTTATTATCTCCGGTTTTATTAACAGAATCAACTATACTGGCAAAAGCTGTTTTCTCAATGGCAACCATACTACTACTTACAGCTGGAGTGGTCACACAGAAAATAGAAGCATTATGGTATTTACTTCTCAACGTATTAATAAATCCAACATATTTATTTTTAAATGCCTGTGATGCAACATTTGTTGATCCATCGTTTGATCCCAGACAAATTGTTACAACGTCAGGAACATATCTGGTAAAGTCCCATTTAATAGCTGGGTCAGATAAATCAAGGCGATCAAATATATCTGGTAATGTATAACCCTTGCTACAGCAACTTTGAACAAGCCCTATCCCCCCTTCTGCAGTGATTTGCCATTGTGCATTTAAAGCCCTTGCTGCAACAGCCCCATAGGATAAATAGGCGCTGCTCGCTGCATCCCAATTTGTGCTATTTGCCAGGGTGCATGGTGTTCCGAAAAGCATACAGGAGCCGGCTGTTGCAGATTCACCGTAACATTCTATTTTCCTTGTTGGCATATCTGTTACAGATGAAAGCCCTTTGCACCAGAAACCGTAAAAATTGAGTCCACCAACGAGATGTTCGGTATCTTTACATATTAAAATTGAGTGTGTCCCTCTTGATAATCCACTGGCAACTCTATACGTTTGTCTGCCTTGTGTCACCTGGAATCTCACTGGAGCCTGGTTGTCAATAATAACCGAAACATAATTAAAGTTTGTTTCATCATTCATATCAATATCGCAAATACTACCTGTGAAATTTGCCTTTATATAAACACCTGGATTTGCAAACCGGGGAGCCATCAAAGTCGTGAAATCAATTCTCCCAACATATTGAATGTTGGTGTTATCTGCACCAATAAAAACAATCTTTGTTACCTTAATCATCCAATCTTTCGTGGAACCATCTGTTGCCGTAATTGTATATTTCACAGGCCCCTTACTAAAATCAACTGCTGTACCTGAAACCGGGCTTATAACAGTTCCATTTGAAATTGTTATAGTTGGCTTCAAATTTGAAACATCAGCAACTGAGTCTACAGTTATTTTAACACTATCATTAATATTATCTATTAGAGCACTGTCAACTTGTTCAGCTAAAATAAAAGTTATTATCTTTTTATCCATTTCAGTTGCTTTAGTTACAGTTACAGTCCATTGCTGGGTTGTATTATCTTGGGCTGTTACCGTATAGGTTACCGGGTCTTTAGAAAAGTCAATTACTGTACCTGATGCAGGAACAATAACAGCATTTTGGGAAACAGTAATCTGAGGACTGAGCTGTGTAAGATCAGAAGAATATTTTACCGTAATGGAGATAGTTTTATTTGTTTTATTTATTGTGGCAGTGTCATTTTCTTGTGCAAGGGTGAATGACAAGATGTCTTTCTTATCACTTTTTGTTATCTCTTTCTTGCATGCCCCAATGGAAAAAGGCAATATTAAAAGGAATGATATTGGTACGAACAATATTCCAATCAATAATTGAATAGTTTTTTTTGTTTTCATTGTATGTATATTAGTTAATTTTCGGGATAATCGTTTTAGGCGTCAAGTAGGTAAGGGGTCTTTCACCCTGTTCCTCTCACGGAACCGGTCATGATAGTCTCTACTCATACGGCTCTTCAGTTGATAATCAGTATTTGAATCCTCTCGCTTTTGCGATTGTTCAAGTAACATCATCATATCAAGCTGCTACCCCCCTTTGCTCCACTCCCATTTCAGGAGTTTCATCACTACTACGAATTAGTCCGCCCCTTCTTGCACATCGGTACTTTCTGCCTTGTCGTTTGTCAATTTGTGCATTTTTCCTTTATTTGCCCTGCGAATCCAAATGTTAGCAGAAAGTTAAGCAAACTTTTATTACAAGGAAGGTGCCCTCGTTCCGTATTTGAGTCCATAGTTTAGTTTTTAATGATTTTAAATGTTCTTATATCCTGTGAGTATGGGTTTCCCGTTTTTATAACTTTTAGAATATATGATGCTGGCAGAAACTTGCTCATGTCAAGTATTGTTTCTTTTCCAGAAATCTGATTTTTTTCCAAAAGTTTTCCGCTCACGTCGAACACATAGAAGTTTAAAGCTGAAAGATCAGAACCGTCTACCTTTATTGTCAGAAATCCGGTAAATGGGTTTGGATATACTATATATTGCGAAGAATTATTTTTAGCTTCTGCAATATTTATTAAATCTGGTAATTTATAAGGTGGCTGAAATAAGCCTTTTGTATTACAAAGTTATTGCCATCAACATCTAAGCTTTCAGTATTAAATGTTTGCGTAAAATCCCCACCATCTGTTTCATCGGTATAGGTCAGAATTGAGGCAAGTTTTGTAAAATCACCTTTGCATGACCTCAGGATATCCCAATATCTTATACCTTCGCAAGCCAGCTCTAATTTTATTTCTGTAAAAATGCTGTCCATGGTTAAAGTTGAATAGTTGTGTGCTGAATCACCAAATGCCCTTTCGCGTACCCTATTAATATTAGTGAGTGCAGTTGCTGAGTCGCTGTTTAATAAATTGAATTCTGCACCCATAAGAAGAACATCGGCAAAACGAATAACTTTGAAATCTTCTATGCCATCCAACTGCCAATCTCCTTGAATTTCAGGCATTCCATTAACCGAGGCTATTTCATACTTTTTAGAATTATAACCAGTATATTTGGCCTGATTATCGAGTATATAATTATAATTCAATCCTTCATCTTTCCATGAAAGAATGGTGGCTTTTTTTCGCTTATATTTCGAACTATAAGCATTCCACAATGTTGGCAAAACTGTTATGGCACCCCAACCTTGTCCATAGGGATCAATATTTGTATATCTTGGCCCAATCATCCGGTCAAATTGTTCATAACCAAGATTGATGTAAGCAATTACATTAGGATAACGAACCGACCAAACTACTTCAGGGTTAATTTCACCTGCATATCCTGTAATACTTTTACCTCCACCTAATTCGGAATAAGTTGGAACTCGCCACAGGCTTGCATATTCAGTAACCAAATTAAACCCATCATTAAAAGCAAGAGTGCTGACACAAGTATTTGCTTATTATTGTGATAAGAAGATAGAGTCACAAATCCATTTTATAGAGGGTTAAGGTAAAAGCAAAAAACAAGATAGATTTCAATAATTATAGGCTCATTGATAAAGTGCTTAAAATTCCTGGTTCTTCCGAAACATAAATAAGAAATGTTGGATATTCTAAAATTTTACCTTTTTGTAAAAGATTCTTTTTGTAATTTCTGCTGCAATAATATAAATTACTACTATTAACATCAAAAGCAAATATGTATATAGACTAAGTGGACTAAATCCGAAAAGTTTCCCAATAGGACTGAAGGGCAATATGATTGTAATAACTGCAATTGACAAGGTAGCTATTAAAAGATATTTCCCTGGTTTACTTCTAAAGAATGGCTTCCTGCTTCGAATAACAAGAACAATAATTGATGCCGAGATTACTGATTCTAAAAACCATCCAGTCCTGAATTGTCCTTCATTAGCATGAATAATAAGCAAAAGTAACCCAAAAGTAAGATAATCAAATACTGAACTAACCAAACCAAAAGTAATCATAAACTTACGAATAGCTTTAATGTCCCATCGGCGTGGATAGTCAATCATTTCTTCATCAACATTATCGGTGGCTATTGTCATTTCAGGGAAGTCAGTCATCAGGTTGGTCAACAGAATCTGTTTGGGCAATAAAGGGAGAAATGGTATAAATAGCGATACACCTGCCATGCTGAACATATTGCCAAAGTTGGCACTTGTGGCCATAAACACGTACTTAAGCGTATTGGCAAATGTGGTTCGTCCTTCGCGAACCCCTTCCACAAGAACTCCTAAATCTTTCTCAAGCAATACAATATCGGCAGCATCTTTGGCAACATCGGCTGCTGAGTCAACAGAAATTCCAACATCGGCAGCATGCAGTGCAGAAGCATCGTTGATCCCATCGCCCATATATCCGACAACATTACCGGCCTTTCGCAAGGCAATGATGATTCGTTCTTTCTGGTTTGGTTCTATTTCTGCAAAAACATCTATCTCTCCAACTCTTCTTAGCAATGCACCATCACTCAATTGACGAAGCTCTGGGCCTGCTATTATTTTATTATCAGATAATCCCATTTTCTTACTCAAACTTGCCGCTACAAGATGGTTGTCGCCTGTTATAATTTTAAGCGAAACACCCAATTTCTTCAAATTAGTAACAGTTTCAACAATATTTTCCTTGGGTGGATCAAAGAGCGTGAGAAACCCTAAAAAAGTCATATCCTTCTCATCGTTCTTGTTAATTGGTGACTCCGAAGGAATATTTTTGTAAGCAATACCAAGCGTTCGAAAACCTTGTTGGCTGAACTCTTCAAAGTGCTTCTGAATTTCATCCTTCATGGATGCTATTTCAACTATACTTTCTTCCTTTGTTTCCGCGTATATGCAGACTTCAAGTATGTTTGTCAAGGCACCTTTTGTAACCATCAAATGAGATTCGCCATGTGCAACGGCAATGCTTAAGCGCTTGCGAAGAAAATCGTAAGGAATTTCGTCCTTTTTTTGATATTCTTTCAAATCAACATTACGATACTTGAGAATAGCTTCGTCAATGGGATTCGTAAAACCGGTTTCATAAGAAGCATTGATATAAGCATATAAAAAAGCTTTCTCGTTTGCCACTCCATTAACATCCATAGCAGATTCTAACTGCACGGTACCTTCCGTAAGAGTGCCCGTTTTATCAGAACATATTACATTCATACTGCCAAAGTTCTCGATAGAAGCAAGCCGTTTTACAATAACTTTTTTTTCAGCCATCTTTTTAGCGCCATGAGCAAGATTTATACTGATAATGGCAGGTAATAACTGTGGGGTTAATCCGACCGCGAGTGCCAAAGAGAAAAGAAATGAATCCAGTACAGGACGATGTAAGTAAACATTGATGGCAAAAATAAGTACTACCAGAATCAATGTAACTTCTCCAAGAAAATACCCAAATCTTCGTATCCCACGTTCGAACTCAGTTTCAGGTGCTTTGAGTTTTAACCGTTCTGATACTTTGCCAAACTCAGTAGTTTTGGCAGTAAGTATGACCAATGCCTTTGCTGTACCGCTGACAATATGGGTTCCCATCCACACTGAATTTGTGCGCTGTGCAAGCGCAGTATCTGCAGGTATCGCTGAAACAGCCTTTTCGACCGGATATGTTTCACCGGTAAGCATGGCTTCATCAACAAATAAATCTTTCGACTCAATGAGTATGCAATCTCCCGGAACAATGTCACCAGCATTAAGGATAACAACATCGCCAGGTACAATATCTTCGACCGGAATTTCCATTTGGCCTCCATCGCGAATTACTGTAGCCTTAATTTGTACGATTGCAAGCAACTTTGCAACGGCATTTGATGCACCGTATTCCTGCCAAAATCCTAAAAGCCCGCTAATAACAACTATGGTAAAAATGATCGATGCATCAACTATATTATGCAAAAATAATGATAATCCTGTTGCCAATAAGAGAATAATAATAATTGGGCTTTTAAACTGGCCAATAAGCAATGTTAAAATATCAGAATTTTTTTTGGGTTTCAGGCGATTTGCGCCAAAACTTTTGAGCCGTTCGTTCGCCTCATAGGTTGTAAGGCCGTCAGTTTTTGCCTGGAGTTTATTAAGTAATTCAGTTGTAGAAATGCTCCAGAAAGATTGAAAATTTTGATCCATAATTATTCATTTATTTCATATAGGCGAAGCCTGTTTCTAAGCCTTGTAATTTCATCATGCATCGAATTTATCCTTTGCAGTAAATGAGTAATAGTTTCAATACCTTCTAAATTTATATCTAAATCAAAATAGAAACGAACAATTTTCTCTAATTGCCGAAGCTGTGAAACATCAATAAACCCGGTTTCCTTAATAGTAGTAATTTCTATCAGTCCGGTTTGCTGCAATGAACTGATGAATGAAATTTCTATGTTGTGATTGATACAGAATTCATTTATGGATATTAAGTTTTCAGTTTGCATACTACTACAATTTAGATAATTCAGTAAATAATGCTTTTTGTCTTTCCGATAAATTTGTTGGAATCTTAATGTTATAGGTAACAAATAAGTCTCCAAATTGCCCTTCGTTTTTATAAACCGGAAATCCTTTATCCTTTAATTTTACTTTACTTCCATTTTGTGTTTCGGGCTTTACTTTTAGTTTTACTTGTCCATTCAAAGGTCCCCATTGTAATTTCACCTCCTAACAAAGCAGTATATAGATCTATATCTACCGTTGTATATAAATTATTTTCCAACCTTTTAAATTTAGAATGGTTGGATATTGAAAAAGTAATATATAAATCACCATTAGGACCACCATTTACACCCTGGCCTCCATGCCCTGTAATTTTAATTGTTTGTCCATTCTCAATTCCGGCAGGTATTGTAATCCGTATTTTTTTGCCGTTTACGGTTAATTCCTGTTTGTGGGTCTTATATGCATCTATAAGTTCGAGATGCAATTCAGCATTAAAATCTTCTCCCCTGTATTTTGCCTGTCTGTTCCTGCTTCCTCCTGATGCGCCACCAAACATGGACTCAAAAAAATCAGAGAAATTTTCATTAGATTGCGATCCTGTATAAGTATATCCATTTGAATTTGAAGATCGTCCCTGGCCCTGGTTTGCATTTTCATATTGTTCGGCATGTTGCCAATCTTTCCCGTATTGGTCAAATTTTTTACGCTTTTCGGGATCGCTTAATACCTCATTAGCTTCATTGATCTGTTGAAAATTCCTTTTCGCATCTTTATCGTTCGGATTCAGATCTGGATGGTACTTTCTGGCTAATTTTCGATAGGCATTTTTTATATCTTTAGATGTTGCATTTTTATCTATCCCTAATGTTTTATAATAATCTACGAAATCCATGTATCCTTAAATATTTAATCTGTTATTCCAGGTATTGATATTGGAAAAATAAAATCCAGTAACACGTTATGATGAGCTTTAGACACATGCTCTTTAAAAGATTTCATGCTACGGTGCATTGTTGAAGTATATTCTTCCCCTAACTTTAAAACTATTTTTTCAAGTTTCAATAATTCCCTTTTTATAATTCTTTCCCTCGCGTCTTTTTCCTTCGGCAATGCTTCATCAATTTTTTCGATATTAACTTCAAAGACCTTATCAGTTTCTTTATAAAATTCAGTTAGAAGCGGATCACATGAAAACGTTTTTATATGTGTCAATTTAATAGCTGACTTTTTTTCAGCTTCATCTAATATGCCATCATTATTAGCCGCCAAAAGAGAAATGTAAGCCGGGAAATTAAGAAGTGCCTTATTTTCCCGAATTGAAAGATTTTTGAAAAGCTTTATCATAATAAAATTTATTTAAAATTTGATAGAAAACATATGTTGTTGATTTAAATATAATGGTGGTTTATTTTGCTAATCAAAGGTGTTTTTTTACTTTTTATCAAACAGGGATTCATCGCCTTTTTCACCTGTTCGTATGCGGATGGACTGCTCTACAGGAATAATGAATATCCTGCCATCGCCACTTTCTCCGGTATATGCATGTTTTAAGATGGCATTAACCGATTTTTCTAAATTCATATCGCGGACAACAAATGATAGGTTGACCCTCTCAATGGTACTGACATCATAGACATTTCCACGAAAAATACGTTCTTGTTTTTCAGTTCCCTGACCTCTTACATCCCAAAATGAAAGAAAGTCAATGTCAGCTTCGTGCAAGGATTTTCTCACCTCTTCGAATTTTTCTTTACGAATAATAGCTTCTATTTTTTTCATGACTTATATATTTATAATGAATATTTTGCTTATAGTATTTTGTTATTATTATTTTTTAAAACTAATTCTCGATATTAAATGCTCCTAAATCCCAGATATCTTCTGATAATATCTTCAATTGATAATTTGGAAATGACAATACTGGAATTGATGCTTTGTTAATCATTTGGTGGGCATAGCTGCCTAACAGTAAATTGGAAACGCTTTTTTCCTGCTCCGTCATTATAGAAATAAGATCGGCATCAACTGAATTTGAATATTCAAGAGTTATATCAGTTAAGTTGTCTCCCTGAAGATGCTCAATTGTATAATTGATTTTATTCATTTCTATATAAGAAGCCACTTGTATAGCATATTGATGAAGTTTTTTCTCAATACTTTTATATTTGGATGATCTTATGGTTATTAGTTGAATTTCTGAATTAAATAATTTTGCCAATTTAATAGTAAATGGGCCTTTTCCCTTGTTTGAAAAGTAATATCCAACGGTAATACTATTTTATTTATATTTGAATAAATCCTGCTTTTTCTTACTGTAATCACAGGAACTTTTGAATGAGAAGTAATTTTATAAGCATTCCCGCCAATAAACAATTCTTCAAAACCAGATGCCCCATGGGTTGAAAGCACTATCAAAGAATCTTCAAATTGTTCTGCCAGTTCAGTTATTTCTTTAAATATTTTACCTTCTTTAACAATGTAATTTATTGAACCATTAGAATTACTTTTCTCTTTAAATATTTTATGTAAATCTTCAAATTTTGAATTTACGAGTTGATGTTCCTTTTCCAGTAGTTCATGATTAGAACTCTCATTTTTTTCAACAACATGGACCATCTTAATATCCGCCCCGGTTTTATTTGCCAACATCAATGAATAATTCAGTCCGGTTAATGATTCTTTAGAAAAATCCAAGGGAACGATAATTGTTTTCATTAATTATATTTTTCAAATTGTCTAATAAATCCCAAATCCATTTATACTTAATCTTCAAGTTAAGGAATTTGTAAATATTTATACTTTATAAACTATTTATGTTTTTTGGTCGGAATAATGAAAAGTGGTATAGAAGAATGATGCAAAACTTTTTCAGTTACACTTCCCATTAGTATTTCATCCAGCCATCTTCGGCTGTGAGAGCCCATAACAAGACTATCAGCGTGTAATGTTTTTGCAGTTTTTAATATTGATTCAGCAAAATCTCCTTCTTTTACAACTGTCTGAATCGACTCGTTACCAAGATGCTTTTTTATTTTCTCCAGAAAATGTTTGGTTGCTTTTTTAAGACCGTCAGCATCCAAAAAATGCAATACTTCATTACTACTGAAACCCAGAAAGCCTGTTATTGGAGAATATTCAAGTGACGAATAATAAGTTATATCTGCAATTACATGCAACAATATAACTTCTGCTCTCATAGATTTGGCTAGTGCAAATCCTGTTTCGGCTATTTTTAGTGCGGTTGGATCATAATCGATTGCTATTAATACTTTTTTCATATAATATTCATCTTAATTAAAGATTCAGTCTCTTATTATTTATTGTTAAAGTTTAATGTATGCGTTTGACGCTGTCGACCAAATATTCTGAATCGCCATTCCAAAATAATATCCCATTTTTTTGTTTATAATGAATTATCACCATTTGTCCCTGAATAGTGTCAAGCTGTTGTGCCAGAACTGCATTTATAACAGAAAAATAAAATTTTTCAGATGCGATAGCCACATTACTATTGCTCGATACACTACTAAGTATCATTTCACCTTCATAGGTTTTAAAAATATTGCCTTTGTGAGAAAATTTCTGCAATAATCCGGCACGATAACCATCGCTGTATGTATAAAAATACTTCCAATAAATGAAAATGCTTACTGTAATTAAAATAAGGATGATAAACCAATAAAATATCTGCTTTATTTTACGTTTTATTTTAGTCCATTTTGAGTTTTTTATAGATATTGAATTTAAGTCAGTTATCATTTTAATTGAATTTAATCGTTATTAAAAAACCCAATCAGACTTTTCTTCTGGTTACTATTGAACCAACAAGGAATCCAATACCTAAAATAATCAGAATTTGTGCCCAATTCCAATTTTCAAAACTTACATGCCCAAGAACTTGCATCCTTCCTCCTTCAAAATCGCAGGCTACAATTATGACAACAAATGCTATAAAATAAAGCAATGGTGCGATTCTTCTTTTATACATGACTTTTAAATTATCTACATTTAAAATGTAAATGATTTTTAATCACTTTTATGAACTATAATTTATAAAGTGATAAGTTACATTTATTATTGATAAAATTAGGTGTTTTAAGGTTTGTATTTGTTACATAACTTTCAGAAAGAGTTACATCATTCACACATTTTCATTACAAAATGAATAGACCAACAAGAGTATGTTAATAGAAAAATATTGTTATTTTTTTATAGTCGTATTTTCTTGAAGAAGCTTAAATTACTTTCGGGGTTAAGTTTTATTTGCTAAATTGAATTAAGTTCATACAACAGGATTTCTAATTAATGTAGCTAACTTTCATCATATTTGTTGTTCCATGAAGTTTAAAGGGAGTGCTACCAACGTGAACTACACAGTCGCCTTCCATCAACAGCTTTTCAGTTTTGAGAATTTCTGTTGATTCATGTATAGCTGTGTCGAGAAGGTCATACGTATTTAGATAAAAAGGCTTAACTCCCCATATCATTGAAATTTTATGCAATAGATTATTGTCATTCGTAAAAGCATAAATTTTTGCTTTTGGTCTATGGCTGGATATCCTTATTGCAGTATAGCCGGAATTAGTAAATGCAATAATGGCTTTTGCCCCAACCTGTTGAGCTAATTTAGAAGCATTAAAGCAAATAGAGTCAGCAAGAAAAGTGGAGGTGCCTTCAACAGGTGTATGTTGTTTGTTAAAAGGGTTTCCTTCATTTTCTGTATAATCAATTATACGCTGCATACTATTGATAGTTTCAACCGGGTATTTGCCTACTGAAGTTTCAGCACTTAGCATTAAAGCATCAGCGCCATCGAGTACAGCATTGGCTACATCATTGGCTTCAGCCCTGGTAGGCCTGAAATTTGTAATCATGCTTTCCATCATCTGTGTTGCAATTATCACAGGTTTTGAATGTTGAATACATTTATTAACAATTAATTTTTGTATCAATGGAACTTCATAAAAAGGAACTTCCACACCCAAGTCGCCACGTGCAACCATAATCCCATCGGCAAGGTCAATAATCTGATCGATTTCCATGAGCGCTTCGGGTTTTTCTATTTTAGCAATAACACCTGCATGGCTTTTCTCCTTCTTAATAAGATCTTTTAAGACTATTATATCAGTAGCTTCCCGGACAAAAGATAATCCGAGCCAATCAACACCCTGGCCAAGGGCAAAAATGGCATTTGAAATATCTTCATCGGTTAGGCAAGGCAACGAAACTTTGGTATCTGGCAAGTTGACCCCTTTTTTGGAAGAAAGAGGCATCCATAGATAACCTTTGCTTTTACAAAATCTTTTTTGTTGGTTTCTATTACTTCTAACTTTATTTTGCCATCATCTATAAGTATGGTTTCTCCGGAATTAACATCTTTTGGAAATTCCTGGTAACTCATGAAAATATGGTCTTTGTTGCCAATACATTTCTCGGTAACAAATGTAATAATATCACCTATTGTCAAATTGATCAGGTTGTTTTCAATTTCACCTACCCTGAGCTTTGGCAACTTGCAAATCAGCCAGGATTGAAATATTAATTCCCAATTCAAGGTTCAATTCTTTTATAAGGTTTATCAATTTAAGATGTTCTTCTTTTTTAGAATGCGAAAAATTCAACCTGAATACACTGACTCCTTCAAAAATCAATTTACGAAGAATATCTTTAGAAGATGATGCCGGGCCAAGCGTTGCTATTATTTTTGTTTGAGAATTTTTATTTTTCATAGTCCGATTTTTATTAAAATTTTATGTAAAAGAATTTATTACATACTGCTTATATTTTTATTACCACCTTTAATGCCCGTTCCTTAGCTGCATTTTTAAACGTTTCGTATGCATTAATAATTTGTGATAGCTCGAAACGATGGCTAACAAGTTTTTTTGCATCCAGACGACCCGATTGAACCATTTTGAGCAGCATTGGTGTAGTGTCCGCATCTACCAATCGTGTGGTAAGCGTAATATTTGAAGCCCATAGCTTTTCAAGGTGAAGTTCAACCGATTTGCCATGAACACCTATATTGGCAATGTGTCCTCCAGGGGCAATGATTGACTGACAAATATCGAAAGTGGCAGAAATACCGACAGCTTCAATGGCCACATCTACACCGTTGTTTTGCGTTAAAGCCATGACCCGCTCAACTGCTTTACCATCCGAACTGTTTAACAATCGTGTTGCGCCGAAAGAATGGGCAACTTCCAGCCTGTAATCGTCGAGATCGATCATTAAAATTTCATCTGGTGAGTAGAGTTTTACTGCAAGTAAAGCCGCAAGGCCAACCGGGCCAGCACCAATGATTGCCACCATATCTCCCGGTTTCACTTGCCCTTTCATAGCACCACATTCCAAGCCGGTGGGGAGAATACAACTGAGCATAACAGCTGCTTCTTCGTCTGCATTTGGTGGCAGAACATATAAGCCGTTGTCAGCAAAAGGGATTCTGACGTATTCTGCCTGTGTACCATCAATACTGTTGCCCAACAGCCATCCACCATTCATACAATGAGAATTCATTCCTTTTTTACAAAACTTGCACCTGCCACATGACGTAATTAGAGAGATTAGAACTGTGTCGCCTTTGCAAAAGCCAAATACTGAAGCACCTATATCATCTATTATTCCCACTCCTTCATGGCCGAGAATGCGGCCATCTTTGATTGATGGTACATCACCTTTTAAAATATGTAAATCGGTCCCGCAGATTGTAGTCATAGTTATGCGTACAATGGCATCTGTGGCCTCTATGATTGTTGGCTTTGGTTTGTCCTCAAATTTTATATTATTAGGCCCATGATAAACTAGTGCTTTCATATTAATCCAGTTTATTAATTTTGGCCATTGACTTGCCTGCACTGCGAAGAGTATCGGAGCAGTCCATCCGTCCTGTATGTATTTCTATGAATACAAGGTTATCTGTTACACAAGCTTTATTCAAAGCATCTTCAAGTTCACCTTCAGTTCTGACATCAAAACTCAGGCCACCTCCAAATACTTCAACTAGCTTATGGTAACGCCAGGGTTGAATATCATTATACGGGTGATCACAGATTACCCGTTCAATTGTGTATCCGTCATTATTAATAAGAAATATAATGGGTTTTAGATTGTATCGGATCATTGTAGAGAGATCCTGACAAGTAACCTGAAAAGCGCCATCACCAACAAACAATATGGCACGCCTTTTCTGTGCAGCTAAACTTACACCCAGTGTTGCGCCGACAGTATAACCGATAGAACCATAAAAGGTTTGACCAATAAAAGTAGCATTTTCAGGCATTAACATTTCTGCAGCACTAAAGAGTGATACTCCTGTTTCAGCAATAACTATTGAATCTGATTCTAAAAAATGACTCATACGGTCGAAAAAACGTTTTATGGTTATCGGTTGTGGAGCATCAGGCAGAAATGATTCCGTTCGTCTGTGAACACATGAATCGACAGCACCTTGAATGTCCTGCATCGCAGAATCACATCTTAAAAGTTTTTCTGTTAACCCAAGAATAAAGTCATGAAGATGCACATTTTCATAATAATGGTGTTTGATTTTAACATATCCAATATTGGCACTGATTGTATTTGATTCGTCAAGGTTCGTGCTGAAACCACCAGTATTAAAATCAGTCATCAATGCTCCAAGTTCCAAAATACAATCGGCTGACTCGACCCGGTTCTTCACTGAAGTACGGCTCCTGTCTCCTTCAAACAGACCAATAAATTGTGGATGATACTCTGATAAAACGGTTTTGCCCAACATCATGGTAACATATGGGAAACCAGTTTTTTCAAGAAAGGCGGCAAATTCACTTTGCAGCTTATAACGGATTAACTCTACATCACCAATAACAATCGGTTTCTTTGCATTTTCGATCATTTTAACTGCCTCTTTTATTGCTTCTCCAAGTGCTTCTTTATCACTTTTGGGATGAGTTGGAAATAGAAAAGGACTTGGCCGATTGCATTTCATCATCACTACATCAGAAGGAAAACTTATATAAACAGGTTGTTGGTGAGAAAGGCAAGCTAATAAAACCCTGTCAATCTCTGCTGGAGCTTTTTCAACAGAATCAAGTTGGGTTGAAGCAATAGTAATTTTCTCATACATCTTCAATGGAATTTGATAATCACCCAACGTGTGATGTAACAATGGTCGTGTTCGGAAATTAATTGTTGCAGGTGAGCCAGTAATTACAACCACCGGCACTCTTTCGGCAAATGAACCTGCCACACCATTGATGGCGCTCAATTCTCCAACGCC
>CAVSGB010000003.1:0-38459 GCA_963726845.1 uncultured Bacteroidota bacterium
ACTTGATAGCCATATTAAATTCCTTTATCGCACTTTCGTAATTTGAATCCGAATCAAAAATAATTCCAGACAAATAACAAGAGTAAACTTTTTGAGAATCAGAACAAATTATTGTTGGATTAGATATGTTGATTTTATTTGATAAACAAAGCGAATCAGGAAAAGGTACCTTACCATTGACATTATTCATAAAACAACTTAAACAAACCAAAGCAGTTGCAGAAATGAGTTTTATGTATTTCCCAGTTTTCATTGTTAGATTATTTTTGCTTATCTAAGTTCAAAAATAGATTTAATAACAAGTTCATGCAACAAAAAATGTATGAGAGAAATTACTCTAAAATGGTGATATTAATCATTAAAATATTGGTAACATAAAATGAAATTCGCACCTTAACTGAAACATTTCAATATTACAATTCTGTATAAATTTCAATGCAACAGTATCTCAAACTTTTTAAAATTATTTTAAATAATTAAGCCTGAATTTAAAATCATAGAATTCAAAAATATATTTAAAAAATAAATTTTCCTTACTTTGTGATCATAGACAACAAACAGATTATTTCGATTAATGAAAGACAAAATATTCAGGACGAAGCCATTAAATAAATTAATGGAAGAAGTGCAAAATGACAGTCATGGCCTAAAACGTGCATTAAATTCTACAAATCTTGTTACACTTGGAATCGGGGCAATAATCGGCGCCGGTATTTTTGTGCTTACCGGCCAGGCTGCTGCGCAATATGCAGGACCGGCAATTGTTATTTCTTTTATAATATCAGGGATTGCATGTGCATTTGCAGGACTTTGTTATGCAGAGTTTGCTTCGATGATACCAATCTCGGGCAGCGCCTACACTTATGCTTATGCAACACTTGGTGAACTTATGGCATGGATCATAGGCTGGGATTTAATCCTCGAATATTTATTTGCTTCGTCCACAGTTGCTGTTGGTTGGTCAGGATATGTTGTCAGCTTTTTGAGGGATTTTGGAATTCACATTCCCATTCAGCTTACCTCAGCTTATGGTACAGTTTTGGTAAATGTGCCTGACATAGGTTGGCGGCCAATTACCGATCAGTTAACAAAACAATTGATGACAAGCGGAATTTCTATTGGTTCGCTTCCTCATATTTCTGCAATTATCAACCTGCCTGCGATCCTGATTGTTGCATTAATTTCAACATTATTGGTTATTGGAATTAAAGAATCGGCGGGCTTTAACAATGTAATGGTAATATTAAAAGTAAGTGTCATAATTCTATTTATTGGTATTGGTTTCTTTTATATAAAGAAATCAAACTTAACTCCATTTGTCCCGAAACGAATTTATGATGCCGATGGGGTAGGGCATTATGGATTATGGGGAATTTTAAGGGCAGCTGGTGTGATATTTTTTGCGTATATCGGGTTTGATGCCGTTTCGACAGCAGCACAAGAGGCCAAGCACCCGCAGAAAGACATGCCAAAAGGTATTCTCGGTTCATTGGGAGTTTCTACAATATTATATATACTGGTTGCAATTGTACTTATAGGAATTGTGAGCTACACTCAGTTGAATGTTTCCGATCCTATAGCAGTGGGTGTCAACGCAATGGGAAGCGGGTTAATTTGGCTTCGCCCGATTATTAAAATAGCAGCAATTGCCGGGTTAAGTTCAGTAATCCTTGTTATGTTACTTGGGCAAACCCGTGTCTTTTATTCAATTTCGAAAGACGGATTATTGCCCAAAGCTTTCTCAAAAGTTCATAATAAATTCAGGACACCTTATGTAAGCAGCATAATTACAGGAATTGCAGCCATGGTATTTGCCGGATTTTTACCAATAGACAAACTCAGTGAGCTGGTTTCAATTGGAACATTGCTGGCATTTGTAATAGTTTGCGTTAGCATTATAGTTCTTCGTAAAACAAAACCCGATGTGCCAAGACCATTCAGGACACCATTTGTTCCTTTATTTCCAATACTTGGAGCTTTAATCTGCTTAGCTCAAATGGCAGCGTTGCCTTTATATACATGGTTGCGTTTAATTATCTGGATGGTATTTGGGTTGTTGATCTATTTTATTTACGGAATCAAAAGAAGTAAGCTGAGAAATTAAAATAATATTCGGTAGATAGGCTGAAGGCTAATTGGCTGAGAGAATATTTTTAAGTTATCCTCATTTGGATAAATAACTTATTCAAAATTGTATTTTTCGTAACCATTCAGGTAGTGAATTAAATTATCTCTTAAATACTAAAATATTCTGAATCTGATTAGAACATCAAAAATATTGCGCGACCCGAAGTGCAAATGTTGCAACAATGAGACGCACAGCTTTATATTTTCTTGAATTTTTTGCTCCTTTTTGTTTCAAGACAAAAAGGAGAAGAACTTTATAAAAACGTATAATATTGATATTTAGAACTTAACTTAGTTTATTAGATATTTGATTACAACCTAAATAGTTACTATAATTCTTTTTGCTAATAAACTATAGCCTATTAGCCCGAAAAAGAACCTTTTTGCCTTATTGCTTCAAAAAGAATTATACCCGTAGCAACAGCTACATTTAATGATTCGACTTTTCCTGAGAGTGGGATTTTTACAATATTGCCGGCTTTTCTCAGTATATCGTTAGATACGCCGGTATCCTCTGCACCCATAATAATAGCAACCGGTCCATTATAATTTATTTTACTGTACAATTCATTTCCTTTTTCGGATGCAGCTACAATTTTCAGCCCGCTTTCGGAAAGATACTGAACTGTCTTGATCAGGTTTGGGACACGACAAACCGGAATTATGTGAAGCGCTCCGGAAGAAGTTTTTATCGCGTCGGCATTTATTTGTGCCGCGCCTTTCTCCGGAATAACAATCGCGTGAATGCCTGCACATTCTGCAGTACGCGCGATTGAGCCAAAATTCCGGACATCAGTAATTTGATCGAGGACTAAAATAAACGGATCAATTCCTTTATCATACAACATTGGCAAAATCGATTCCAACTGCTGGTACTCAATTTCTGAAATAAAAGCTATAACGCCCTGGTGGTTTTTTCGTGTCAGCCTGTCAAGCTTTTCATTTGGCACAAACTGGTATGGAATATTTCTGTCCCGGACAGCTTTTAATAATTCGCGAAGCAATTCTCCTGAAAGTTCTTTCTTCATTATTATTTTCTCAAATTCCTTTCCGGAACGGATGGCTTCAATCACAGCGTGCGAGCCAAATATCATGTTCGATAGTGATTTCATAAGATAATGATTACCAATTACCAATTACCAATTACAAATTACCAATTACAAATTACAAATTACAAATTACAAATTACAAATTACAAATTACAAATTACCAATTACAAATTACCAATTACAAATTACAAAATACTAATTACCAATTACCAACTACCAATTACCAACTACCAACTACCAATTACCAATTACTTTTAAACAATGTTATTGTGTGTTTTTATGAAAAGGCCCGCCATTTAAAAGTAAGAACGCCAGGCCCATTGCTATTTCCATCGGTAATTTGTAATTTTTAATTAGAAATTGTTACTGTGCTTTAAGCTTTTCGAGTTCTTCATTGGCCTGCTCCCAATTTTCCATTTCTTTTAAAAGTTTGCTTTTTAACTGGTCGTACATTTTGAAAACGGCAACATTACCGGCATTCTTTTCAAGAAATTCAGGATTGGACATTTGCTTGTCAAAGTGTGCGATATCTGACTCAATTTTGTCTATTTTCTTTTCAAATTCCTGAACTTTATTTAAAGCTTTACGGATGACTTTTTCAACTTCCTTTTTATCTAAGTAACTTTGTTTGTTCTCCGAAATTTCTTTTATATTATTAGTCTGGCCTGCAATATTAGTCCTGACTTCTAATTCATGCAAAGAATCCATTTTTTTCTTCTGAAGAAAGTCGTAAATTCCACCTAAATGTTCACGGATTTTCATGTCCTTGAATTCGTAAACTTTTTCGACCAAACCATCGAGAAAATCACGGTCATGGGAAACAAGTACCAGCGTGCCATCATAATTCAGCAGCGCTTTTTTAAGAATTTCTTTTGAGCGAATGTCGAGATGGTTTGTTGGTTCATCAAGTACCAGCAAATTATAAGGTTCAAGCAATAATTTAGCGATCGCCAGTCTTGAACGCTCACCACCGGAAAGCACTTTCACTTTTTTAAAAATTTCGTCGCCACCAAAAAGAAATGCCCCAAGAATATCTCGTATTTTTGCCCTTATATCTCCCACTGCAACCTG
Source organism: uncultured Bacteroidota bacterium (assembly GCA_963726845.1). Classification (GTDB taxonomy): domain Bacteria; phylum Bacteroidota; class Bacteroidia; order Bacteroidales; family DTGW01; genus CAVSGB01. The sequence continues at coordinate 4,248 of CAVSGB010000003.1, forward strand.
ATCGATGGTATCGAAAACAGTAATATTTTCATTCATCAGTTCATCCTGGTTCTGCGCGAAATATCCGATTTTTACATTGTGCCCTATTTTTAGATGTCCATCATAGTCGAGATCTCCGACAATTATTTTTGAAAGCGTTGTTTTACCTTCCCCGTTTTTCCCGACAAAAGCAATATGCTGGCCACTTTCGACAATTAAATCGATAGATTTTATGATTTGTTTTTGTCCGTAACTTTTACTTAAATTTTTAATTTCAAGAACGATTTTTCCTGATTTCAGAGGAGTTGGGAACCTGATATTTATACGCGAAGTATCTTCATCGTCTACTTCAATCCTTTCAAGTTTGTTTAATTGTTTAATGCGCGACTGCACCTGTACAGCTTTTGTAGCCTTGTACCTGAAACGTTCGATAAAATCTTCGGTATCACCGATCATCTTTTGCTGGTTGCGATAAGCAGCCAATTGTTGTTCGCGCCGCTCACACCTCAGTTCAACGTATTTCGAATAGCTTACTTTATAATCGTACGCTTTGCCCAGAGATAGCTCCACTGTGCGGTTTGTGACATTATCGAGAAAAGCCCTGTCGTGGGAGATAAGTATTACGGCACCCTGGAAACTAAACAGGTATTCTTCGAGCCATTGTATCGATTCAATATCAAGGTGGTTTGTAGGTTCATCGAGAAGCAGTACATCGGGTTTGCGAAGTAGGATTTTGGCCAATTCGATTCGCATCCGCCAACCACCTGAAAACTCAGAAGTTCGGCGGCTAAAATCGCTGCTTCTGAATCCCAGCCCAATTAACGTGCGTTCAATATCGGCATGTATCGCTGAGCCTCCAATCATGTTGAACCTTTCGTTACATTCTGATAACCGGTGGATTAACCTGTGAAAATCAGCAGATTCATAATCGTCCCTTGATGCAAGCTCAGTGTTAATTGATTCTATTTCGCGCTCAAGAGATAGAACTTCGGCAAATGCTTCCAATGTCTCATCAAAAACGGTCCGGCTTCCTGAAAAAACCATTTGCTGAGGCAAATATCCTATTGTCATGCCATCCGGCATGGCAACAACGCCGGTATCGGGCTTTTGCAGTCCTGCAACAATTTTAATTAAAGTAGATTTGCCTGCACCGTTTTTTCCGACAAGTCCGATACAATCCTTTGTATTGACCATGAAACTTATATCGGAAAATAATTCGAACGCCCCAAAACTAAGGCCTAACTGACTTATTGAAATCATTGAAATGCAGCAAATTTAATAGTCGGCAAAGATATAAAATTTTTATCTGGTAAAAACTTCATTAATTGTTCAAGTTTTTTAAAATAGGAAAGCTATTCTTTTAAAAAACATAAAATAAGATAGGTGTAAAAATGGTTTTGAAACAAAAAATTTAAAACACTTCGAAATTAAGCCTTCAAGATTTTCCGAAAACTTTAATTTTGCCTCTCAATTAAATATGAAATGAACAATACAGTTAAAATCGGTTTGATACAATCGATATGTTCTGATGATAAAGACATCAATTTGCAGGTTGCTACAGCTAATATTAAAAAAGCAGCTTCGAAAGGCGCTCAGATTGTTTGTTTGCAGGAGCTTTTTTCAACAAAGTATTTTTGTGAAATAGAAGATCATAGAAATTTTGAACTTGCAGAAACAATCCCACAACAACCCATCTTTTAAGTGATGTATCGAATGAAACCGGTACAGTGATTATTGCATCCCTGTTTGAAAAGCGTACAACCGGCATTTACCATAATACAACAGCAGTTCTTGATTCAGATGGAAAATATTTGGGAATGTACCGTAAAAATCATATTCCGGATGATCCGGGATTTTGCGAGAAGTTTTATTTCACCCCGGGCGATACAGGATACAAAGTTTTCCCGACCAAATATGGTAAAATCGGGGTTTTGATTTGCTGGGACCAATGGTTTCCTGAAGCTGCCAGGATTACAAGCCTGATGGGAGCGGAGATACTTTTCTACCCGACTGCTATTGGCTGGGAATTAGATACGCCAGATGAAGTAAACAATGAACAATATGAAGCCTGGCAGACAATGCAACGCAGCCATGCAATTGCAAACGGTATTCATGTAGTTGCTGTCAACAGGGTAGGAACGGAGGGCATTACCAAATTCTGGGGAGGCTCTTTCGTTGCAAATCCATTTGGAACTGTGCTTTACAAAGCTTCCCATGAAAATGAAGAAATCCATGTTCAGGAAATAGATTTGTCGCAAACTTCAAAATACCGTTCAATATGGCCATTTTTGAGAGATAGAAGAATTGACACCTACAAACCAATTTTAAAAAGGTTTATTGATTCATCCGAATATATTTAAGTTAAACATTTAATAATATTATAGTTGATTCGAATGGAACATCCATTTTATATTTGCTTTGCAGAGCCCTTCGGGGTTCATATCCTTGTTGTGTACGATAGTGCATGGATGTTTCATAAGGAGATTGGAAAATTATTATGTCTTCACATCAGCAAATCAGCACATTAGCACATCAGCACATTAGCAAATCAGCACATTAAAATATGACACCCCGGCAACTTGGATACAGGTTTCCTGCAGAATGGGAACAACACGAAGCAACCTGGCTTACATGGCCATATCGTGATGAATCATTCCCGGGAAAATTAGAAAGTATTTATCCTTCATTTATGCAATTCATCAGGCAAATTTCTTTATGTGAAAAAGTACGCATAAATATACCGGATTCAGATCAGGTAAGCCTGGCAAAGAAACTGATTGCCGAATATGAAATCGATATTCATAAAATTGAATTTTTTCTTCATCCAAGCAACGATGTCTGGTGCCGCGATCATGGCCCTTCATTTCTTGTTGACCCGATAAATAAAACAAAAGCCATTATAAACTGGAAGTTCAATGCCTGGGGAAACAAGTATCCTTCTGATCTCGACAATCAAATTCCTGAATTGGTATCAACCCATTTTGGATATAATGTATTCGAACCAGGAATTATTATGGAAGGCGGATCAGTTGATTTTAACGGCAATGGAATGCTTTTAACTACGAAAGCATGTCTGTTAAATAAAAATCGAAACCCAAATCTTTCTAAAGAACAAATAGAAAAATATTTGCAAAATTTCTATTGTGTTGAACAAATTATCTGGCTTGGAGACGGGATTGCCGGGGACGATACCGATGGCCATGTCGACGACATTACCCGTTTTATCAGTTCCGATACAATTGTAACTGTAACTGAAAATAATAAAAATGATGAAAACTATAAACCGTTGCTTGAAAACCTTGCTGAACTGAGAAAAGTGAGATTGGCCAATGGAAAAAAATTAAACATTATTGAGCTGCCAATGCCCGATCCGGTTTACTTTTCAGGCCAAAGATTGCCAGCTTCTTATGCAAATTTTTATTTTATCAATAGTACAGTAATAGTGCCTACCTTTCGATGCAGAAATGACGACAAAGCATTAAAAATATTATCAGAAGCAATTACAGATCGAAAAGTTGTTGGATTAGACTCTGTAGAACTTATCTGGGGATTCGGCAGTTTTCATTGTTTAAGCCAGCAGGAACCGTGTATAATGAATAATGTGTAATGTGTAATGTGTAATGAATAATAAGTAACTAAGAATGAAAAATGAATATTGAATAATAGATATTAATTGAAGAGTAAATAGTTAGAAATCAATATTGAAAATAAAAAATTAGGAATTAAATTTCGGTTTCCGATATCCGGAACCCGGTTTTCCGGAAAAATAAATGGGAAGAAAGAAAATTTTACCAATATTAGAAGACGTTGAAATTACTGATATTGCTGCTGAAGGAAATTCAATAGCAAGGATTGACAATAAAGTATTGTTTGTGCCGCAGTGTATCCCTGGTGATATTGTTGATGTAAAACTTACCAGAAAGCGGACGAGTTATATGGAAGGCTATGTGACAGCAATTAAAAAAAAATCGCCACTTCGGATTGAACCATTTTGTAATCATTTTGGAATTTGTGGTGGCTGCAAATGGCAACACCTTCCTTACGCGGAGCAGCTAAAATGGAAGCATAAACATGTTGTCGATAGTTTTCAGCGAATTGCAAAGGTCGAAATTGGAAAAACCAACCAGATATTGCCTTCCGAAAATACAAGATTTTACAGGAATAAACTCGAATACACTTTTTCAGACAATCGATGGTTGCCTAAAGAAATGATAACCGGTGATAAATTTGTTAAAGAACCCGGACTTGGTTTTCATATTCCCGGAATGTTTGATAAAGTGCTCGATATTGATTTTTGCTATCATCAACCGGAGCCATCGAATAAAATCCGGTTGGCGTTAAAAAAATATGCAGTTGAAAACAATATCGGCTTCTTTAACCTGAGGTCTAAAGAAGGCATGTTGCGAAATGTAATTATCCGTAATACCAATATAGGCGAATGGATGGTTATTTTAGTATTCGCGAAAAATGAAAAAAATGTAATTGACAATACTTTATCATTTTTAAAAAACGAATTTCCTGAAATAAATTCATTAATGTATGTTGTCAACAACAAAGCAAACGATACAATCAATGATCTTGAAATTCATCTTTATTACGGCCGCGATTACATTATTGAAGTTATGGAAAACCTTAAATTCATTATTGGGCCGAAATCATTCTTTCAAACCAATAGCAACCAGGCTTACAGGCTTTATTCCATCGTCAGGGAATTTGCAAATCTTTCTGGAAATGAAATAGTTTACGATTTATACACCGGCACAGGGACAATTGCAAATTTTGTTGCAAAAAAGTCGATAAAAGTTATCGGTATCGAATTTGTTCCAGAAGCAATTGAGGATGCAATAAAGAATTCTGATATCAACAATATTAAAAACACTGCTTTTTTTACCGGTGATATGAAAGATATTCTTAATGAAAAATTCATTCATGAAAACGGGAAACCTGATATAATAATTACGGACCTCCCCGCGCCGGTATGCACACGTCTGTAATTAAGGCAATTTTAAAGGCATTGCCACAGCGAATAGTTTACGTTAGCTGCAACCCTGCAACCCAGGCCAGGGACATTGCGCTGCTTTCAGAAAAATATTTTGTAGCCGAAATTCAACCTGTAGATATGTTTCCTCATACACATCATGTGGAAAATGTTGCATTGTTAAAATTATTGTAGCTGAAGCATAAAGTCTTACGCCTCTGTGTAAAAATTGATAAAAAAAAATCTATTCTCCCCTTTTTTCGAAAAAACTTTGAGTATTAGCAGGCAAATACCTATTTTCGTAGCTTCAAGTAATAGTATTTTATTTAATTAATATAGCATGGAATCTGACAATTTAGTTAGCTCTGTTCAAGATGAACAATTCGACAAGAATCCTGAAATTGCCGAAAATACTGAGAATCCTACCCAAGAGCATGAAACGATGCAAATCGAACCAGAAGTACCAGGAGAAGTTGAAAACATTGAACATCAAACAGAGGAAAAAGAAGCAACAACAATTTTAAGCGATCCTGATCCTGAAGAATTTGATGTAAAAGAAGAACAAATAATTCTTCCCGAAGATCTTTTGATGCCTGAAGAATTGATAGATGAAGAAGATTTGGCCGAAGATGAGCATATTGAAGAAACTACTGCAGATTTATCAAGCCTCAGTAAAGAAGAATTAGTCAAGTTGGCTGAAAAATTGCTCAAAGATAAACCTGTTGAAACCCTGAAGAATGATTTTGATAATATTAAAATCCAGTTTTATAAAAAACATAAAGCCGAGTTCGAGAAACTTCGTAAACAATTTGTTGAAGATGGCGGATTAATTGAGGATTTCCAACAAGAACCGGATCAGTTGGAAGAAAGGTTAAAGATTGTACTGAAAAATTATAAGGACAAAAAAGCAGAATATACACGCCATGCCGAAGCAGAAAAGATAGAGAATTTAAAAGCTAAACAAGCTATAATAGAAGAAATAAAGGAACTAATCAATGGCAAAGAGTCTGTAAACGAAACTTTCCATCAATTCCGTGAACTTCAAAGGAAATGGCGGTCAATTGGGCCAATCCCACAATCGGAACTTAACAACCTTTGGGAAAATTACAACCACCATGTAGAAAAGTTTTATGATTTTGTAAAAATTAATAATGAGCTAAGGGATTTAGATCTAAAGAAGAATTTCGAAGCCAAAATCGAGTTATGCGAAAAAGCTGAGGAGCTTATCATGGAACATTCCGTGGTAAAAGCATTCAAACTACTTCAGGACTATCATAATAAATGGCGCGAAATTGGACCAGTACCGAACGAGAGCAGGACAGAAATATGGAACCGTTTCAAAGATGTAACAAGCAAAATCAACAAGCGTCATCAGGATTATTTCGAGGGAATGAAAAATGCACAACAACAAAACCTCGAAGCGAAAACTATGCTCTGTGAAAAAGCTGAAGAAGTTCTGAAAACTGAGCCTACAACAATGAAAGAATGGGAAGAAAGGTCAAAAATACTTGTTGAAATACAGAATGTTTGGAAAACCGTTGGTTTTGCTCCAAAAAAGGACAATACACGCATTTATCTGAGGTTCAGGGCAGCCTGTGATGATTTCTTTGTCAAAAAGCGGGTTTTCTATGGGAAAATAAAAGATGAACAAAACAATAACCTTCAGTTAAAGCTCGATCTCTGTTTTCAGGCTGAAGCATTAAAGGATAGTACTGAATGGAAAAAATCGACTGAAGAACTTATTAATATCCAGAAAAAATGGAAAGAAATAGGCCCGGTGCCTCGAAAAACTTCCGATCAATTATGGAAGCGCTTTCGTACTGCATGCGATTTATTTTTCAATAATAAAGCAAGCCATTTTGCAACTGTCGATTCTAAATACGAAGAAAACCTGAACATTAAAATTGCTTTAATCGAAGAAATAGAAAAATATCAGTTGCTGGCAACACCTGAAGAAAATTTTACCATTCTTAAGGATTTTCAACGCCGATGGGCCGAGATCGGATTTGTTCCTTTAAAACAAAAAGAAGAAATTCAAACAAGATATAGAAAGGCAATTGATAAACTTTTTGACAGCCTCAAAATGGACGATGGCAAAAGGCAAATCATGAAATTTAAGAACAAAATTGAACAAATGCCACATAACCGCAAAAATGAGGTGAAAATTGATCGTGAGCGGGACAAACTAATTTTAAGGTTAAAAAAATTAGAAAACGACATTGTGCTTTGGGAGAACAATATTGGTTTTTTTGCAAAATCGAAAAACTCAGAGCCAATGATAAAAGAAGTTCAATCTAAAATTGACAGTGCAAAAGCTGAGATTAAAACGATGGAAGAGAAAATTAAAATGATCGATAGCCTGGCTGGTGAATAATCAATTTTGGAAACAAATATTGGAATTTTATATTAAGAAATACAGATTACAATGAACCAGATCAAGCAAACAGTTTCGTCGCCGACTACAAAATATATTTTTGTTACGGGAGGCGTGACTTCATCTCTCGGGAAGGGCATAATTTCTGCTTCACTGGCTAAATTGTTACAAGCAAGGGGATATTCAGTTACCATTCAAAAGCTCGATCCTTATATCAACGTTGACCCCGGGACACTAAACCCTTATGAACATGGCGAATGTTATGTAACTGTTGATGGTGCAGAAACAGATCTTGATCTGGGACATTACGAAAGATTTTTAGGAATTCAGACAACCCAGGCCAATAATGTTACTACCGGGAAAATTTACCAAACTGTTATTACAAAAGAACGAAAAGGCGACTATCTTGGCAAAACTGTCCAGGTAATACCTCACATTACTGATGAAATAAAAAGACGAATTAAATTATTGGGTTCAAAACACAAATACGATGTTGTAATTACCGAAATCGGCGGCACAGTTGGTGATATTGAATCGTTACCGTATATTGAAGCTGTCCGTCAGTTAAAGTGGGAACTTGGGCCAACAAATGCATTGGTGATCCACCTGACTTTGGTCCCGTTCCTCGCTGCTTCAGGAGAATTAAAAACAAAGCCAACACAGCATAGTGTAAAAGTATTGCTCGAAAATGGTATCCAGCCCGATGTACTGGTATTGCGTGCGGAACGCGAACTTGCAACAGAACTTCGAAAAAAAGTTGCGCTGTTCTGTAATGTTGAACTCGAAGCTGTAGTCCAGTCTATTGATGTATCGACGATTTATGAAGTGCCAATGATGATGCAAAAGCAAAATCTCGATATTACTATTCTTAAAAAACTTGCACTTAAGGAAGGCCATGACCCGGACTTGACACCGTGGATTGAATTTCTTAAAAAATTAAAAAATCCCAAGTCTTGTGTCAGGGTTGCATTGGTTGGCAAATATGTTGAACTGCAGGATTCTTATAAGTCAATTTTAGAATCGTTTATTCATGCAGGCGCAATGAACGATTGCAAAGTTGCTGTAAATTGTATTCATTCCGAACGCATAACCGAAAGTACAATTGACGAACTCTTGGGCGACATGCAGGGAATACTTGTCGCGCCTGGCTTCGGTGACAGAGGTATTGAAGGGAAAATATTATCGGTAAAGTATGCACGCGAAAAAAACATTCCATTCTTCGGCGTTTGCCTGGGAATGCAATGTGCAGTAATTGAATTTGCCCGTAATGTACTTGGTTTTACAGATGCACATTCGACTGAAATGGTCCGGGCTACGGAACATCCGGTGATTGATCTTATGGAAAGTCAGAAAGGTGTTACTGAAAAAGGTGGCACGATGCGTTTGGGAGTTTACCATTGTGCATTAAAAAGAGGTTCAAAAGCACAAAAAGCTTATGGCACTACAGAAATAATGGAACGACACAGACATCGCTTCGAATTTAACAATGAATACCTTAAAGATTTTGAAAAAGCCGGCATGATACCAGTTGGCATTAACCCTGATAGCAACCTTGTTGAAATTATGGAAATCCCATCACATAAATGGTTTATTGGCGTTCAGTTCCATCCTGAATACCAAAGCACTGTACTTAGGCCACATCCGCTATTTGTCGATTTTATCCGTGCAGTTTTAGAAAATTCAAAATAAATATCGCTTATCTTTGCAGCGCTTTTTTTTAACCGATGAGCTGTAAATGTCTATAAATCATAGGTTAATAGATAAAAAAACAAAGAATATAGACTCAGGACGAGATTTGATAGTATTAATAAATCTGATATTTTCAATCCTGGTTCCTGTTTCTTAAATCTTGAATCTTTAAAAAATAGTAGTTAATTTTTAATAAAATTATTGATGGATAGGAATAGTATTTTAGGTTTGGTAATGATTGGGGCGATCCTGATAATTTTTACACTTTGGAATTCGCCAAATAAAAAACAAATGGCCGAATCCCAGCGTAAGGCAGATTCGGTAGCTTTTTTACAGTTAAAAGAAAATGAAGCAAAACTTGCTGAATCAAGGGCTAAAACATTGGCCCCGGCTTATAAAAACACTGGAGATTCTTTAAAATCAGCTAAAGAAAAACAAACCGAGATAAAAAATAATTTCGGCGCTTTTTCAGAAACAGTTGAAGGAAAAAATGAATTTTATACAATCGAAAATGAACTTGTTAAAATAACAATTTCCAGCAAAGGAGGCCGCCCATATTCGGCAGAACTTAAAAAATACAAAACGTATGACCAACAACCGCTCATACTTTTTAACGGGGATTCCACGGTTTTCGGAATGAATTTCTTTTCCCAGAACCGCATCATTTCTACGAACAATTTGTATTTTCAACCCCAGGGCAGTGAAAATAAAATAACCGTAAACGAAAGCGACACGGCCAAAACGCTTGCAATGAGGCTTAATGCCGGGAAAGGCCAATATATCGAGTATGTTTATAAACTGAAACCAAAATCGTACATGGTCGATTTGAACATCAACCTTGTAAAAATGGACAGTATCATTTCCCAAAATTCAACCACAATAGATTTAAACTGGAAAGTTGTAGTGCCATGCCTCGAAAAAGTTAAAACGACAGAGAACGGCTATACCAGTGTTTATTATAAATTTAACCAGGACGAGGTTGATAAATTTGAAATCAGTGCAAAGGAAAATGTCGAAAAATCTCAAAATTTAAGGAACAGGATAAAATGGGTAGCATACAAACAGCAGTTTTTCTCATCTGTGCTGATTGCAGGGAATTTTTTCGAAAATGCAACTATAAAATCTACCAATATCCTCGACTCAACACGATACCTTAAAACATTTGATTCGGAAATTGGCTTGCCTTATAATAGAAATGCGAACCAGTCGGTTGCGCTGTCATTCTACTTTCTGCCCTAACCATTACCAAACGCTTAAAAAATATAAGCTCGACATGGAAGAGCTTGTAAGCCTTGGCAGCTGGATTATAAAATGGATCAACAGGTTCCTGATTATCCCAGTTTTTAATTTTCTGAATATATATATTGCCAGTTACGGTTTAATAATTTTCCTTCTTACCATATTTATTAAACTGATTTTGTTCCCGCTCACGTACAGGTTTTACGTATCTATGGCCAAAATGCGCGTGCTAAAACCGCAGATTGACGAAATCAATGCTAAAATACCTGCCGATAAAGCAATGGAACGCCAGCAGGAAGTTATGAAACTTTATAAGAAAGTTGGCGTTAACCCGTTGGGCGGGTGTTTGCCCTTGTTGTTGCAAATGCCAATACTGATTGCAATGTTCAGGTTCTTCCCAACCTCTATCGAGCTTAGGCAACAGGGTTTCCTATGGGCTACAGACTTATCGAGTTATGATTCCATCTTTTCATGGACTACATACATACCATTGGTAACACCATATTTTGGAAACCACATAAGTATGTTTAACCTGTTAATGACCGGCACTACAATTATTACAATAAGGATGAACAACCAGGCGACTGCCTCAAGCCAGCAGTTCCCGGGAATGCAATTCATGACTTACCTGATGCCGGTAATGTTTATGTTCATCCTCAATAATTTTTCTTCAGGACTTACATATTACTACTTCCTTGCTAATGTTATTACAATAATCCAGAACGAAGTATTTAAAAGGTCGATAAACGAAGAAAAACTATTGTTACAGTTAAATGAAAATAAAAAGAAACCGGTAAAAAAATCGAAATTTCAGGAAAAGCTTGAAGAAGCTGCTAAAAAAAGAGGATACCAGTCAAAAAGATAAATGATTCAATTTTAATAATTTTGATTTTTTATTCTGACTGGGCCATAATTAGAACATCAACTATTTCTTATTTATTTTGTTGAATAATAAATCAATGTCGTTTATTTAGCAAAAATCCTAATAGAACGCTGATGAAACAGATACTTCGTAACGCTGATTTTCACTGATTTAATCAGCGTAAATCAGCGTTGTATTCATTCGCGTTATCTGCGTTCCATTCTTAACTGAACGATATTGAATAATAAATTGTATTTTTCAGCTTTAGGGCATTTAAGTTGACAAGTTACAGAAACATTTGATTATTCATTGAAATGAGTTTCGAAAAACAAATCTATAAAGTTGAAGGAATGTCGTGTGCAAGTTGCGCACGAAGCGTTGAATCGATAATCGCTAAATTACCAGGTGTCGATTCCGCTTCAGTCAATTATGCCAATGCAAGTTTAACGATCGAATTAGATCCGAAGAAAGTTACTTACAAAGAATTAAATGAATCTATATCTTTTGCGGGTTATCAGATAATTGAAGATGTTGCTATTTCAATTGAGCAGGAAGAAAGAAAACAATCTGCAACTTTAAAACAACTTCGTAATAAATTAACAGGCTCTGCAATTTTCAGCATTCCGGTTTTTGTTTTGTCCATGTTCTTTCATCATCACACAGAATTTTACTTTTTACAATTGTTTCTTACTTTACCGGTAATTCTTTTGTTTGGACGTCAGTTTTACATAATAGGTTTCAAACGCATATTACATGGAGCAGCTTCGATGGATACATTGATAGCGTTAGGCACCGGCTCAGCTTTTATCTTCAGCTTAATCAATACTATGTTTCCTCATTATCTACTATCTCATGGTTTTGAACCACATGTATACTACGAATCAGCAGCAATTATTATTACTTTTATTTTATCAGGCCGTTATCTTGAAGAAAAAGCCAGGCACAGCACCTCAGCCTCTATTCGAAAATTGATAGGGTTACAAGTAAAAAAAGCTTGTTTAATTATTGATGGAAATGAAATTGAAACTGAGGTCGAAGAAATTAAACCAGGGGATATGCTTCGCGTCAGGCCTGGCGAAAAAATCCCCATCGATGGGATTATTAAAACTGGTTCAACATTTGTAAATGAAAGCATGATTACAGGTGAAAGCATACCTGTTCAAAAGGAACAAGGTGATAAAGTAATCGGCGCCACCTTAAACCTATCTGGCAGTTTTGTAATGCAGGTCACCCGCACAGGTAGCGAGACGGTTCTTTCGCAAATTATCAGGCAGGTTAAAGAAGCACAGGGAAGTAAAGCACCGGTGCAAAAATTGGCGGACAAAATTGCTTCTATTTTCGTGCCGGCTGTTATCATGATTGCTATAATAAGCTTCATGTCCTGGTATTTCTTCTCAAGTGAAAATAATTTCATACATGCTTTCAATGCTTTTTTTACTGTTCTTGTTATTGCGTGCCCATGTGCGCTTGGGCTTGCAACGCCAACAGCAATTATTGCCGGTGTTGGGAAAGCAGCTGAAGCTGGTATTCTTATTAAAGATGCTACAGGATTGGAGAAAGCATGCAAAATAAATACGCTGATTATAGATAAGACTGGCACCCTTACAACCGGTGTACAAAAGGTTACTGATGTTTTTCCTGCTTACGAAAAAATTGACAATGAAAATTTGCAGGCAATATTGAGTATTGAAAATATGTCTGAACATCCTGTAGCCATTGCAGTTGTTAAATATCTTGAAAATAAAGGTACTGGGCATGTTCAGGTTGAAAATTTTAAAAGTTTTGCTGGCAGAGGCATTGAAGGAATATGCAATGTTAAAAAATATATCATCGGTAACGATCATTTTATGAATGAAAATAATATTGAAATAACTGAAGAATTCAAATCTGCATCAAAAAAAATATCTCATGAAGCAAAGAGCATGGTATTCGTTTCAAAAAACAATAAACTGATGGCCTTGTTTGGAATTGCTGATACACTGAAAGAATCGGCCATTTCGGCAAATAAAAAATTAAGTGAAAAGAATATTGAAGTTCATTTACTTTCCGGCGATCACAAAAAAATTGTTGAAGCCATTGCTATACAAGCAGGTATAAAACATTATAAATTCGATGTCTTGCCTGGTGAAAAAGCAGAATATATAAAGCAATTGCAAAGTTCAGGAAGAATAATCGCGATGGCCGGCGATGGAATTAACGATTCACCTGCCCTTGCCTGTGCAGATGTGAGTTTTGCAATGGAAACAGGGACAGATATTGCTGTTGAAAGCGCTCAGATTATTTTGCTGCACGGTGATTTGATGAAAATAAATACGGCAATAGAATTCTCAAAAAAAACTGTTCAAACAATAAAACAAAATTTATTTTGGGCATTTTTTTATAACATCATAGCTATTCCCATTGCAGCTGGAGTGCTTTATCCAATCTGGCATATCCAGTTAAGCCCTATGATTGCAGGCGCAGCGATGGCTTTTAGCTCGGTTACAGTGGTAATGAATAGTTTGTTGCTGAGAAGAAAGTTAACTGTATAAAGTTGTATATCGAAAGTAGTAGTCTTGAAAGAAGAGGCAGGATATCGGTTACAGCCCGACACCGATCCTGATACCGCCGACTAACATTGTTCCCCTGTAGCCATAATCCCAACTTGCCTGGTTATATATTTTATATGAGCCGGAAGGTCGGTCGTAAATACCGTATTTTATTCCACATCCTACATAAAAATCGATAAACAACGCTTCGTAAATTTCCTTTTGATAACCCATTATTGAATTCAATGACAAGGGATGAATGCCAATAGTTTAATCTTTTTTGTTGCTGCTGAGTTGATATTCTGTGATATTTCCGGGATTTTTTCCCAAAATATAATCTGAAACACTTAGCCCGCTTTATTCATACCTGAATGTAATGAAAGGTATGAATGTGCGATGGGTTGTGGGTTGCAAAGCGGATAACCCCGATTTAGGACTGCCCAATTTTGGGAAGTATTAACGAACCCAAAATTGATGCAGTGCTTAATCGTCAGAATTATCATGAATAATTCTCGGGTTAAATTAAATTAAATGAATATCCCATATAGTACCTAAATTCGAATTTTTTAGCTATATTAGCTGTCAAATATAAGACACATGAATTTACTCAACTTTATTAAGGATTTTCCAAATGAGGATAGCTGTAAGCTAAAATTCAAGGAAATAAGGGATAAGCAGGGGATTATATGTCCCCATTGTGGCAGCAAAGAGCATTACTGGAAACGAGATAAATGGCAATACGAATGTAAATCGTGTAAGTATCGCACAACATTAAGGAGCGGTACTGTAATGCATGGTTCTAAGTTGCCCTTTCGGTATTGGTTTGTAGCTATGCACCTACTAACCTCAACAAAAAAAAGTTTTTCAGCCCAGGAGGTACAAAGACAACTTGGGCATAAACGCTACCAACCGATTTGGACAATGCTCCATAAGTTAAGACAAGCTATGGGCAACAGGGATGAACAGTATCAACTATCAGGTGCCATAGAATTGGATGAAGGGTTCTTTTCAACAGAGGTTGCAGAGAAAGACAAGGATAGGCCTTTAAAGCGGGGCAGAGGTAGCCAGAAGAAGACTAAAGTCCTTGTAATGACAGAAAGCAAGAAAGTCGAAGGCAAAACTACCAAGAAAGGGAAACCTCGCAAAGTTGGTTTTATAAAAATGAAAGTTATTAGCGATTTGAAGGCAGGGACAATAACCCCTATAGTAAAAAAAAGCATATCAAAACAATCAGAAATATTAACTGATGACTCAACATCTTATGTTGACCTAAAAAATGTTGTTGACAATCATAAGCCGCAAGTGATACCAAAAGAAAAAACCGGAGAACTATTGCCGTGGGCCACATTGCCATTAGTAATGCCAAACGAATGCTACTGGATATCTATCATGATATTAAGCCTGAGTTCTTACAGAATTATCTAAATGAGTTTTGCTACAAATTCAATCGGAGATATTACGGTGAAGCGCTCTTCGATAGGCTTCTAGTGGCGACTGTAACCCACAAAAATCAATTTAGGTATGCTTAAGGATATTCATTTAAATTATTTCGTTGATATAATTTATTTGCAATAATCAAATAAGTTTGAGGTATTGTTTAAAATTTCATAAATCAAATTATTTATCTTTATAGTCGTTCAATTTTTAAGAAAAACTATTAATATGAATTCTAAAAACTGGCTTTTGGTGGGCTCAATAATATTAATATTGGGTATCCTTTTTTATTCATGCAATACAACAAAACCTTATAAAAATCCTGAACTGCCAATTGCTGACAGGGTTGATGATCTGGTCGGCCGTATGACACTTGATGAAAAGATTTCGCAAATGATCGACGTTGCAGTTGCAATAAAACGTCTCGATATTCCTGAATACAATTGGTGGAACGAGGGACTTCATGGCGTTGCGCGTGCAGGGACAGCTACGGTTTTTCCTCAGGCAATAGGTTTGGCTGCAACTTTTAACGACAGTTTACATTTCAAAGTTGCTTCGGTTATTTCAGATGAGTTCCGGGCTAAATACAATGATTTCAATAAGCACGCAGATCATGCAAGGTATAAAGGGCTTACTGTATGGTCGCCAAATATTAATATTTTTCGCGATCCCCTGTGGGGCAGGGGTCAGGAGACTTATGGCGAAGACCCATACCTGACTTCCTGCATGGGCGTTGCATTCGTGAAAGGGTTGCAGGGAAATGACCCTGATTATCTGAAAGTAATTTCTACTCCAAAACATTATGCTGTTCACAGTGGTCCGGAAAATATGCGGCATGTTATCGATGTCAATCCAAGCGAATATGATTTTCTCGATACTTATATGCCTGCGTTCGAGGCATGTGTAAAAGAAGGAAAGGCATATTCGGTAATGGGTGCATATAACCGCCTGAGAGGAAAATCGTGTAGCGGAAGCGATACCATGCTGAACCAGATATTGCGAAGCCAATGGGGATTTCAGGGCTATGTTGTTTCGGATTGCGATGCTATTGCTGACATTTTTAAAACCCATAAAATTGTGAAAACTGCTGCTGAGGCTGCTGCAATTGGGGTTAAAGCAGGTTGCGACCTTAATTGTGGCGACACATATGGCCACCTGAAAGAAGCTGTGGTTAAAGGTTTTATTACTGAAAAAGAAATAGATGTCGCTATGAAACGTCTGATGACAGCCAGGATGAAACTCGGAATGTTCGATCCGGATGAAAAGGTTGCATATTCCAAAATACCATTGTCTGTCAACGATTGTCTTGAACATAGGAAATTGGCAATTGAGGCAGCCAGGCAATCTATTGTGCTGTTAAAAAATGAAAATAAAACCCTTCCTTTAAGTAAAAATTTAAAGTCTATAGCCATACTCGGGCCGAATAGCGACAATGCAGAAGTAATGTATGGCAACTACAATGGCTATCCTTCGAAATTTGTTACACCTCTTCAGGGCATAAAAAATAAGCTTTCTAAAGATGTAAAAGTTTATTATAACAGGATATCAAACCTTGTCGACAATTTGCCTGTCAGGAATTTAATAAATTCGGTAAATCTTGAATATAATGGAAAGCCGGGTTTAAAGGCTGAATATTTTGCTAATGACAATCTTCATGGGAAACCGTTTGCAACAAAAATTGATGAAAAAATAGATTTCAACTGGAGTTCGATGGATCCTGTCGAAGGACTTAAAAATATAAATTTTTCAGTTCGCTGGACAGGTTCTATTGTTGTAACCCAAACCGGTAAATATGACATTGCTTTTACCGGCGACGATGGTTACAGGGTTTGGATAGATGGAAAAGAATTCTTCAATTTATGGGTCGATCAATACAATACCACCTCGATGAAGACTGTAGAGTTTAAATCGGGTGAAAAGCATAACTTAAAAATTGAATATTTTCAACATTATGGCGGTGCAATGGCAAAACTTGAATGGGGCATGTGGAGCAATGAACCTATGACTAATATTGTTGCTGAAGCTGCCAAATGTGATGTAATAGTTTATTGTGGCGGGTTGGCCTCAACACTTGAAGGCGAAGAAATGAAAGTAAATTATGAAGGTTTTGACGGTGGCGACCGCACTTCATTAAATTTGCCGGCAGTTCAACTAAATGCCCTAAAATTATTAAAGGCAAGCGGGAAACCGGTCATCCTGGTGTTGATGAATGGTAGCGTTATTGCTTTGAACTGGGAAGACAAAAACCTTGCAGCTATTGTTGAGGCATGGTATCCGGGAGAGGAAGGCGGAACGGCAATTGCCGATGTATTATTTGGCGACTATAATCCTGCTGGCCGCTTACCGGTTACGTTTTATAAATCGATAGAACAGCTTCCAGCTTTTACCGATTACTCCATGAAAGGCCGGACATACAGGTATTTCGAAGGCGAACCATTGTATCCTTTTGGTTACGGGCTAAGCTATGCAAACTTTAAATACTCCAACCTTCAGGTTCCTTCAAATGCCAAAACCGGCGATACCATTAATGTTTCAGTAGTTGTCGAAAATTCCGGCCAGATTGATGGCGACGAAATTGTTCAGTTATATGTAAAACATCCAGATGAAAAAATTAATGTGCCTATCTTTGCAATGGAAGGGTTTAAAAGGATAAGCCTGAAAACCGGGGAAAGGAAAACTATAAATTTCAATCTTGATCCACGAAAACTTGCCATAATAAATTCTCAAAACCAAAGAGTTGAAACTGCGGGGACTATTAATATATTTATAGGGGGCAGTCAACCTTTGCAGAAAAATATTTCAAATGGTATGGTAATTAAATCGGTTGTTGAATTAAAAGGAAGTGACGTTACAATATATTAATAAATTTGCAGTTTACCTACTTGAAAAATTACAATTAATAATTAAATCTAAATTGATGAAAAAAATATTTTTCCTTCTTTTTTGTATTACTTTAATAGTTGGAAGTTGCAAAAAGGAAAGTCCAGTAGCACAATCAGATAATTGGGACAGTTATTATGGTTATACCCCGGATCGCTTTCCAATAGAAACCAATGAAGGATATGGTTATATTGATAACACCGGCAGTACTAAAATAAACCCAAATCCACAATTGATCTATGCTGCCGGGTTTAGTTATGGAAAAGCCTGGGTTATTAATTCAGATACTTTGATAGGCTACATTGATGAATCAGGAAATTGGGCAATTAACCCCAATCCCAATTATAACTTTTGTGGTAATTTTTCGAAGGAAGGCTTTGCTCCAGTGCAAAATTATTATACAGGACTATGGGGATATATTAATATAAGTGGCACCATTCAATATTGTTCGTATGATACCGTATATGATTTCCACAACGGGTTAGCCCTGTAGTATCTAATAGCCTTTTCGGTTTAATAGATGTAACCAATACACCTGTTGTTCCATTATCGTATGTTAAACCTCCTTATCCAACCTATTACAATGAAGGTTATGTATTTGTTATGGATACAACTTATAAATGGAAATTATTAGATAAAAATGGAAACACAATATTGGGTGCTAATTATGACGATACATGGTTGTTTACTGAAAATGTTGCTGCTGTTTCAATAAATTTAATATGGAAATATATTAAAATTGATGGCAACGAAGCATTTCCACAACAATTTGATATAGCATATCCTTTTTTTGAAGGATATGCCGCAGTTGCAGAAGGTTATTCTTTTGGTTTTATAGATAAAACTGGTAATTATATTGTACGTCCTGAGTTTGACGAAGCCAGTTGGTTCAGCGAAGGATTGGCCGTCGTTAGAAGTGGGAACTACTATCATTATATTGATAAGAATTTTAATGCGAATGGTTATAAAATTTCTACAAATTTTTTAGATGCTTATGATTTCCAAAATGGAGTGGCATTGGTTCAGATTGATGAGAACAATTGGGCTTATATAAATAAATCAGGAAAAATCCTTTATGAATGGCAACCACCGTTAGCCAGCAGCAGCGCTGCGTTCAACAAAAGTGCAATAATGAAAAAAGGCGTAACAATCAGTAAAAAAGGTGTATTCAGAAAAAAACAAACTATCAGGGAAAAGTTACATGATAGATTGTTAAGAGGGGAATAAGCATCTGTTGTTTTTAAAAATCGTTCATTGTAAGTACAATTTATTTCTTAAAAAACTATATTTGCACGATTCATTTAAAAATTTAAAATTCATGAAAAATATTTCTTTAATTATAAATATTGTTTTGGCTGTTGCCATAGGATTTTTGTTTGTTTTGTTCTTTTCCCTTCGCGGACAGGTTAAGGATTTGAATTCGCACCCGATGGCTTCAAAAACAGGCAATAGCAAAATAGTTTACATCAACGTCGATTCCCTTTACAGCAAATACGATATGTATAAGGATATGAAAGCAATGATGGATGAAAAGCAAAAAAAGATGGAAGGCGAAATGGCAGTTAAAAAAAATAATTACGAAAGAAACGTAATGGACTACCAGGATAAAGCAAAAAAAGGGCTGTTGTTGCGTTCGGAAGCTGAAAAAATAGAACAGCAACTCATGGGTGACCAACAGAACCTTATGAAAATAGGTCAGGATATGCAATCGCAATTAGCTGACGAATCGCGTGTGGAAAATAATAAACTTATTAATACAATTGTTGATTATCTCAAAGAATACAATAAAAACGGGGCTTATCAATTTATATTAAGCCACATGTATGGTGGCAACCTACTGTATGCTGATGGTTCATTGGATATTACAAACGATGTTTTAAAAGGCCTTAATGAAAAATACAGGTCGGAAAGGCACAACAAATAATTAATGGGATTTGCCGGTTTCTATTTTGAAAAATACAAAACTGAAGCAAGATTAATTGATGAAAAACCTTTAGAAGGTTTAAAAATCGTTGTAACAATTCCGTGCTTTAACGAAGATAATGCAATAAAGGCCTTCGACCGGCCTTTATTTTTGCAGCCCGACTAAGTTTCCAGTTGAAACTATCGTTTTGGTCAATTACCCTGATGACAATGACCTGTTATTCAAATTGCAACATGAAGAATTATACACAACTTTATTATCCTGGGCTTCAAATCACGATACCGAAAATTTAAGATTTTATATTCTTTTAAAAAGGTTACCGGCCAAAATTGCCGGGGCTGGCCTTGCGCGTAAGATTGCTATGGATGAAGCGCTCAGGCGATTCAATCTAATTAATAACCACGGAGGAATTATTGTCGGGTTCGATGCCGATTGCACTTGCGATAAAAATTATCTTGCTGAAATAGAAGAATTCTTTTTAAAAAACCAACAGGCTACCGGTTGTTCAATTTATTTCGAACATCCTGTTTCCGGCAACGAATATCCGAAGCCTGTTTATAATGCTATTGTTCAATATGAACTTTATTTGCGTTACTACATCGAAGCATTAAGGTTTGCAGGGTTCCCGTACGCGTTTCACACGCTTGGGTCAGCTTATGCTGTTTGCGCTGATGCTTACGCTCGCCAGGGTGGAATGAACAGGCGTAAAGCCGGTGAGGATTTTTATTTTCTTAATAAAATAATCACCCTGGGAGATTATTTTGATCTCAATACAACACGGATAATACCTTCGCCACGAGAATCAAACAGGGTACCTTTCGGCACAGGTACAGTAGTTTCAAAAATAATTCAATCCGGGAAAGCAGATTATCTCACGTATAATCCTGAATCTTTCGATTTGTTAGGCCAATTTTTTGTTTCAGTTCCAGGATGTTTTAAACAACCAATAAACATGGCAACTGAGATATTAGAGAGACAACATCCTTTCTTAAAGGATTATTTAATTAAAATTGGCTTCATAAGAAAAGTTGAAGAAATAAATTCCAACTGTAATAATATCCAATCATTCAATAAGCGACTTTATGCGTGGTTCAATGGTTTGGTGATATTTAAGTTTCTAAATGAATCACATTTCAGTACTTTTAAAAAAATACCTGTAAAAGTTGCAGCGAAACAATTATTAGAAAAAAAAGGTGTGGTTTTTATGGCCGACAAATCAACTGATTTGCTATATATTTACAGGGAAATACAACGAGCCAAGGCAGAATAAAGTGTTTTTCTTTTTAGGAATATCTTCGGTACTCTGGTTTTTGATCAGGGTAATCCAAAAACCAGGTCGTGCATCGTATTTATGTAGCCGTTCCACTGATCCCTTTATGTTGGCATTCATTTATATATGTATTTTATTGTATGTCAATGTATTTTATTAGTACTTGCTTCAATTCATCTTCATTTATTGGCTTAGAAATATAATCATCAAAAACACCAATGAACTTTTCTTTTTCACTTTCTAAAGCATACGCTGTTTGCGCAATTATAATCATATCAGGTTCTGAATGATTTAATCAATTGTGCAGCAGTATAACCATCCATTAATGGCATTTTTATATCCATTAGCACTAAACTAACTGATGAATTAGCCCTGCACATATCAAGCGCTTGCTGGCCATCTGCAGCAAATAGTATTTTTAATTTGGTTTCGTCAAACACTTCCAGTAAATACTCGTAGTTGCTATATTCATCTTCTGCAATTAAAATTGTATCTATTAAAGCATTTGGCTTGTTTGTCATTAATTTAGTTGTTTCTCTTTTAATTTTAATTATTGGAATTGAAATTAAAAAAGCAGACCCCTTATTTACTTCTGATTTTAAAGAAACAGTGCCATTCAATAATTCTATATATGCTTTAATAATAGCTAGTCCTAAACCATTTCCACCAAAATTTCTACAAACTCCTGTTTCAACCTGTCGAAATGGATCGAAAATTAAATTTAGCATCTCATCAGAAATTCCGATGCCTGTGTCTGTAACAGTTAGGTTAACATTTTCCTGTTTTATTTCACAGGATATTTCAACTGAACCATGCGAAGTAAATTTAAAAGCATTGTCAATTAGATGAAAAAATGCGGTTTCTAATTTCTTTCTATCAGATAAAATATAAAATTCATTTATCGAATCATCTTTATTAAATAATAATTCAATATTTTTTTCTTTTGCAATTAAATTGAATTTAGCCAATATTTCATTTATCAATGAAAATAAGTTAAATTCAGTCATTTTAACTTTGACCTGATTTGCTTGAATTTGTGAAATTTCAATTACATCTGTAATAATTTGTATTATTTTTTCACTGCTTGATATAATAGTTTCAGAATATTTTTTTATTTTTTCCTGAGTCAAATTGGGTTTTGCCATTAATTTAGAAAATCCTTCAACTCCATTTAATGGTGTCCTAACCTCATGTGACATATTTCTAAGAAATGCAGACTTTAACCGGTCACTCTCTTCTGCTTTTTCTTTTGCTTTGATTAGATCTTTTTCTGCCTGCTTACGTTCAGTAATGTCGCGAAGAAAAAACACGAACCGCTCATTAAAGGCAGGTTGGTATTGAACACTAATTTCGACATCAAAAATGCTTCCATCTTTGCGACAATGCTGGGATAAGAAACGGTCTTCACCTTTTTCAATGATATTTTTGATGTAAAAAGCTGTTTTATTTGCTGATTCGATTGCCTCTAAATCGTGAATGTTCATTAAGAGCAATTCTTCCTTACTATAACCACTCATTCGGCAATAAGTTTCATTTACTTCTAACAAATTGCCCTGTATATTAGTAAGCCAAAAGCCATCCATAGCAGTATGAAGGATTGTCCGATTGCGTTCTTCACTTTCTTTCAGTTCATTTGTCCGCTCATTGACCTTCTCTTCAAGGTTTAAATTGAACTCTGAAAGAAGTTTGTTATTACTTTGTATTTTTTCATTTTTTTCTAGAATTATTACGTTTTGATGTAATATTTCTTTCTGTTTTTTTTCAAGCTGTACGTTTGCTTCCATCAGTTCAACAGTTCTTTCTTTTACTTTTTGCTCTAAAACCTTTTTTTGTTTCTTCAGTGTCCTGACTCTTAAATAACTGAAATTAATAATTGCTGAAGCAACTATAATAAAGAATATAAACTTGAACCAGATAGTATTCCACCAGGGAGGAAGTATAATTACATTAATTGTCTTTTCATTTGTGGGCCATATACCATCGCTGTTTGACGCTTTTACATGGAAAACATAACTTCCTGCCCCTAAATTCATATATGTCACGGTTCTATCAGTTGCATCGGTATAAATCCATGAACTGTCAAATCCTTCCATCTTATAGGCATATTTATTTCTTAAGGGAGCGATATATTGAAGCGCTGAAAATTCAAATGAAAACAAATTCTCTTTGTGTGTAAATATTATTTCAGTTACTTCAGAAATTGAATTGTTGGTCAAAATCCTGTTATGAATTAAATCATTATTTCTTAATGACTTACCGAAAAGTTTGAAATCAGTAATAGTAACATTTGGCATATATTGATTGTCTGCAATTTCATCAGGGAAAAATGAATTAAAGCCATTAATACCGCCAAAGTACATTTCACCAGTACTACTTTTTAGTTGTGTTGTGTAATTAAATTCATTTCCCTGCAACCCGTCATTAATATCATAATTTCTAAAAGTATTATTTTTAGTGTTGAATTTTGAAAGTCCTTTATTTGTTGATATCCATAAGTAACCAGAATTATCTTCTAAAATGCCATTAATTATATTGCTTGGCAAACCGTCACTGATCCGCATTGTGCAAAAAGTTCCTTTATCCTTATTGAATTTGCATAAACCATCGGCAGTCCCAATCCAAAGAGAACTTCTTCTGTCCTGATAAATTGCCATTATATCGTTATTACTTATACTTGTTGTATCTTTTTGGTTATTAGTGTAATAAGTAAACCCGTCAGATTTTCTGTCAAATAGGTTTAACCCGCCCCCTTCTGTGCCTATCCAAAAATCACCATTTTTGTCTTCAAAAATTGTTTTAACATTATTGCTGCTAATGCTTTTTGGATTTTTATTATCATGAATATGATGTCTGAATATTTTTTGTTCTCTGTCAAAAAGGTCAAGGCCACCTCCCATTAATCCAATCCATAAATTATTTTGCCTATCTTCATATATTGCCCATACATTGTTATGCCCAATACTATTGGTATCTTCAGGATTATTCATGAAATTAATAAAACTATTATTCCGTTTATTATACATATTTAGTCCCTTTGCATATGTCCCAAGCCATAAATTACCTTTGCTATCCTCATATATCGCTTTCACTACATTGCTGCTAATACTATTCCTATCATAAGGATTATTTTTAAAATGTTTAAAAGTTTCGTTTTTTTTGTCAAAAAGATTTAATCCTCCTCCATCAGTACCAACCCAAATGTTTTTTTCTTTATCCTGGTACAATGCAATTACAGATTTGAAACTCAAGCAATTTTGCAATTCGGCAATTTGAGTATAGAGTTTAAACTTATATTTACATTCGTTAAATATATTCAAGCCACCCCGAAATGTCCCAATCCAAATAGTGCCCGAATTATCTTCAAAAATATTATAGACGGAATTGTTGCTAATACTATTTAAATCATTTGCATTATTATTAATATATTGAAAAGTGTTAGTTTTAGCAGAGTATATATTTATGCCTCCTCCATCTGTACCAATCCAAATATTGCCATTCTTATCTTTATAGAATGATGTAACAATTGTATTTTTTAAGCTGTTTTCCGAAAGACTAAATTCAAAGTGTTTAAACTTCTTGCTAATTATATTAAATCTGTATGCACCTTTCCCGTCAACTCCAATCCACAAGTTTTCCGACCCTTCTTTATAAAGTATTTTACCAAAATACTGCCTGTTTGCCCTGTAGTTTTTATCGAAAGTATAATGAGTAAATTTATTGTTGTTGAAATCGAATTGGTCCAAATTTCCGCTTTCAGTCCCAATCCATAGAATTCCGGAAGAATCTTCAATAATAGAGTAAACATAATCGTCGCTAATGCTATTTGGATTTGAAAGGTCATATTTAAAGTTGATAAATGATTTATTGTTTTTATCAAACAAATCAAGCCCTCCACCTAAAGTGCCAATCCAGACCCTGTTTTTGCTATCAATTAAAATTGTCCTTACAGCATTATTACTTAACGATAACTTGTTTCCTTTTTCAAAGTTAAACCTTGTGAATTCTTCTTTACTCCGATTAAAAATATTAAATCCATTATTTCTCGTACCTATCCATAATTGTCCCAAATTATCTTCGGCTATAGAAGTAATGTTATTTCCACTTATTGATAATTGATTTTTCAGATCATTTTTATATATTTTAAAGTTATATCCATCATACCTGTTTAAGCCATCAACAGTACCAAACCACATAAAACCAATATGGTCCTGGTAGATACAGTTAACTGTTCCATTCGAAAGTCCGTTATCTGCCGAAATATGATCGAACCGTAAATTTAAATTTTGGGGGATTATAACTTCAGAAAATAAAAGCAATAGAAAATATAAAATCGCTATATTTTTTAATCGTAATCTTGTGAACATTTTATGTTTAGTATTAAAACTAATTAATTTCAATTCTTACTTACGACCAATTTAGTGTTGTTAATAATTTAGTGTTATCTGATTATCAAATTATCATAGTATTTTAAATTACTATCTCAAAATTTATAAATACATTTTGTACTATTATAAGATGAAAAAGTCAGGAATAAAATTGCAATTTGACGAATGTGAATTAAAATATTAAAAATTTACATTCTTTCATAAAAACAAATTGTGATTTTATATAGCAATTAAAAATAGTCATTTTAAATCAATAATTCGGTATATTTTTAATGTGAATTTATATGTAATTGATTTAGTGATATCTGGTGTTTTTGTGTATAGGTGGCAAGAAATTCATAATAGCCACAAAATCACCAAGTCACCAAATTACACCAAAATATTTACCGAACTATTGTAAATGACAAATAATATAAAATTTTATATGATGTAAGAAGAATTTTATTACTTCACTATTGCTTCATTCAGTTGTTTTTATATGTTTTCGAAAATATGTTTTTAAATTTTATTCTTCTTCCAAAAACGGGTACCTGTAATCTATTGGTGGAATAAAATTTTCTTTAATTGAACGCGGCGATACCCAGCGCATAAGATTTGTAAGTGATCCGGATTTATCATTTGTGCCTGATCCTCTCGAACCTCCAAAGGGTTGCTGATCGACCACAGCGCCTGTAGGTTTGTCATTGATATAGAAATTTCCGGCTGCATTTCGAAGTTTATCTGTTGCATATTCAATGGCTTCACGATTTACGGCAAAAATTGAACCCGTAAGTGCATACACAGAAGTCTTATCGACTAAATCAATTATTTCTTCAAATTTACCTGGTTCATAAATATAAACACTTAAAACCGGGCCGAAAATCTCTTCTCTCATCAAAACATTACAAGGATCTTTTACCAAAATTATAGTTGGTTCGATAAAATATCCAATAGATTTATCATAATTACCACCAGTTAAAATTTCCGCATCCTTATCTTTGCGGGCATCTTCGATGTAACCAACAATTCTGTCAAATGCTTTTTCATCAATCACTGCATTTATGAAATTTTGGAAATCTTCAACACCACCCATTCGAAACGATTTAATATCAGCATTCAGCAATTTAAATATTTTTGGCCAGATATTACTGGGGATATATGCCCTTGAAGCGGCAGAACATTTTTGTCCCTGGTATTCGAAGGCTCCTCGTGCAAGTGCTGTACTCACTTGTATAGGATTAGCAGATTCATGAACAAGGACAAAATCCTTTCCACCAGTTTCACCAACTAATCGCGGATAGTTTTTATAAATTTTAATGTGTTCACCGATTTTCTTCCACATCCCTGAAAATACTTCAGTAGAGCCTGTAAAATGAAGCCCGGCAAACTCAGGATGTTCAAGGATCACATTTCCTGCTTCGGCACCATTAACAAACACCATATTGATTACACCGTCTGGTAGGCCTGCTTCGCGAAGGATTTGCATAAAAATATTTGCCGCGAAAATTTGACCGTGCGATGGTTTCCAAACCACTACATTCCCCATCATGGCAGGTGCAGTGGGCAGATTGGATGCAATAGCAGTGAAATTAAATGGCGTAAGCGCAAATATAAAACCTTCCAATGGGCGGTGTTCCATTCGGTTCCAGGTTCCTGTGCCTGACCTGGGCTGAATGCTATAAATCCGACTGCATCCAGTGTGCATTGAACCGAAGAAAATCAATTGTTTCACATGCGGCATCGATTTCGGCCTGAAATACATTTTTTGATTGCCCCAACATTGTGGCTGCAACAAGCTTTGCCCTCCAGGGACCGGCAATAAGTTCAGCAGCTTTTAGAAAAATCGAGGCCCTATGCTCCCATGATAAGGTTTCCCATTTCTCCCTGGCGGCAAGAGCAGCATCAATTGCCATCAGGATATGCGTTTCGTTTCCTTTATGATAATATCCCAGAGTATGATTGATTTCATGAGGTGGGACCAGAGAAATTTTGAAATCTGTTCTAATTTCCTTCCCACCAATAATCATTGGAATATCCAATATCTTTGAACGCAATTCACCAATTGCTTTCTTTAAATCATCTTTTTCTTTTGAACCAGGGCCATACGTTTTCACCTGTTCGTTTTGAGGTGCCGGAACTTCATAAAATCCTCGGATCATGTTTTGGATTTTTTATGCATTTATAACAAATTTATGAAAAATAAGGTGCACTACTGAAAAAAATCTTTCAAATTGATTAATGGAATTAATAGAAAAATGAAAAAATTGAAATTATGGGCAACTCACCTTATAATTAAAGATATTAATTCTTTGCTATCGATGCCAACAATTTTTGGTTCTTACGACCCCAAAATAAGAAAATTAATCCGCTTTATTCATACCTGAATGTAATGAAAGGTATGAATGTGCGATGGGTTGAGGGTTGCAAAGCGGATAACCCCGATTTAGAACTGCCCAATTTTGGGAAGTGTTAACGAACCCAAAATTGATGCAGTGCTTAATCGTCAGAATTATCATGAATAATTCGGGTTAAAATAAACGGATATAAAGCTTTATTAAAGAAGGAAACAAGTGATAAACAAGTAATAATTTTTACTTTTAAGGTTCCCTTAAGCCAAACGCTCCTTACTTTTCAAGTTATTGGTATGCCGGCAGAAAACGATGCAATGTCTCTTGCTAATTCTTTGCCACTCGATAAAATACTCAAAACTGCTGAATAAAAAACTATATAAAATAACTTTTACCGCGAGCAATTCAATTAAATAAACAGAAAGAAACCGTCAATAAAATAGAAAATACCAATAATTCCTAAAACTAAACTGCAAATCCAAACAAATTTCTTCTTAGAAAGGGTAGCTATTGAAGAAAGTAAAATAGAAATCTGAAGGAAAATTACACCAATGCCAAATTTATCAGAGTGCATTTTACATTCATTGCGAAGCGTCTCGAAATTTGTTGCATCTTTTTTTTTGGCTTCTTTTTCTTCCTCGTATTTCTTCACTTTTTGTTTGTATTCATCAATCTTTTCATTGTATTTCTTTATTAATTGTTCATTGCCTTTTTGCTTTTCCAGTTGGTTTACCTGCAGCTCAAAGTTTTCACTGCGCAAATCATAAATATAACTTTTTATGCTTTTGCTTTGGAAAAAAGCCCATTGGTCACTTGCTAAAGTTTGGTTAAGCAGGCTTTTTGTGCTATAACTTCCGCCTTTAAAAGTTGACAATGTGGCTGCAACAGCAATCAATACCGTAGTGATAGCCATATAAGTAAGCCATTTTTCTTTTTTTTCTTCTGCCATAATTATTACTTTTTAAGAATGCAAAAATAATCAAAGTCATCAAAATTATAAAACATCCCTGAGTTTTAGAATAACTTTTTTTTTAGGAATTTTAAAATCTTCAATAAGTTTTTAGTGTTTAGAGTATGCAAATTGATAAATATTTTTAAATAATTTAGAAGCTTCATCGATGATTTTAGTTTGTCTTTTTGAAAATAGAAAAATTGACTAATTTATACGAAGTTGATAAAAAATATTTTTTTTGGATAAAAAGATTTTCTTTTTGAAAAATTGATACTATATTTCCAAAAATTATCATAAAATCTCTAAAAATTATTTCTATATAACATTTAACAATTATATCATAAACAACTTAATTGAATAGCATTGCGTAAGTCTATCTATAATTATATTTATAGCTATTATTTATTTTCATTTCTGTAAATCGGATTTATTTTTTGAAACTCATGAAAACTATAAAATTAGAATTGTTCAGAGAAACAAATATAAACAATAAGTTAATTGCCTTCGTTAATCGAACCTATGCCATTATTATTCCAGAAAAAGAATTTATTAAGGATGTTATTATGCCAACAGGTACTGTTAAAGGAATTTATGAATTTATCTATAATAAAGATTTTAAGTTAATGTTTGGTGAGAATGTAAACCTATGTTTAAAGATAAGTGATAGGGATTTTTATGGATATATCAATAATTCTGATCTAATAAAACTTATGTATTTTAATAAAAGGCTTTGGATTCAACAAAAGGATAATATGTTGTGGTTATTAGGTTTATTCACAAGTTTATTAACTATTACTGTTGCGATAATCCTTATACTAAATAATTGTAATAAATAAATTTGTTGTCAATTACTAAAAAATTATATATTGTATCGTAAATAGTTAAAATAAACTATGTAGAAGAAATAAAATTATTTAATTTAGTGAAGGATTAAATATAATATTTTAATTTTAAAAAATGAATTTGAATCATATTAAGATTTGTATATGAAAAAAATATTGTTTATTGTTTTCTCGATTGTAATTGGAACTTATACTTTAGCGCAATCAACAACTCATTTTAATGATTCAATTCCCAATAGGTATTTTGTGACTCCTTCCCGGACAGAATTATTGCAAAAACTTTCAGATCTTCCTGTAGGAATAAAAACTGATGACTCAATACCCGTTATAATTCAGAAATTAGAAAAGTTTGTGATTAACTATCAAGCTCAAAAAGAATATCCTGACGATATATATGCCAAAGAATCAATTTTACAGACATTGATAGGTTTTAAAGAGGGTGGATACGGTATTGGAGCTATATTAGTCGATTCGAAAGGGAATATTATTTATAAAGGTCATAATTCTCAAATTCAGAAACACCGTTCTGACTTACATGCAGAAATGACTTTATTGACAAATTTTGAAGAAAGTCCTGTATCAAAAGAATACTTAAATGTTTACGTATATAAACCTGGTTTGACAGTTTATTCTTCGACTGAGCCTTGTCCAATGTGTATTATTAGATTAGCATCGGCTGGAGTAAATACTAAATATTGCAGCCCTGGCCCTGATGATGGAATGGCTAGTCGTATAGCTTGTTTACCTCCCTATTGGAGAGACTTAGCATTTCGGTATACCTGTAAAAAAGAACAATCATCACCTTTGCTGCAAAAAATAGCACATTTGATGTTTTACTCATATTTACTGGATAATCGGGGGCCAAAATAATTTTATGTTCGGGGCAACCTCTTTATCCCTATAAGAAAATCATGTTAGTGTTAAGCCCCCACTTTTTACCTATATTTTCTTTTAGATATTTCAATATTTCGTCCTTGCTCGTGATTTCTTTTATAATGTTTCCACACCAAAAATCAGTAATATTTTTTTTCTGATACTTAAAAATAAGAATATGTTCAGATTTTGCTATTCCACCTGTATAATAAACCATAAGGACCAAATCTTTGCCTAAACCAAAATAAATAAGTTGGCGAAAAGGTAATTCTTCGTCAGCTACATCGTTTTCTTGCCACTCTTCACCACGATTAGCAATAGAAAAGTTTTCATCAGTTAGTTCCACTAAAAATGATTTTATAAATCTTGGAATTTCATTAACAGTCATTTTCTCAACAAGTATCGACTGGTCAAGGTCATTAATCAATGATTGTAAGTTTTGATTGGCCAATATAACCATTGTGTCAATTCTATATCTACCATCAATTTTTGAAACACTTTGAATACAAGTAGTAAGTTTTTTTGTATCACTATTTTGATTATTCTGTTGGGCAGGCAGGTTAACAGAAACAGTAAGAAATGTTAAAATCAATGCTACTAATATTTTACACTTTGTCATAGTTGTCCTGAACACGAAATTAAACAAATATAACTAAAATTGTAATATTTAAAATAATCATAAAACTAATTGTCAAAGCATTCAATGCGTTGGTTGGGTTATTTCTTAGTTCTTTATTAACAGTTTTCTGAGTTTTACAACATTGCCCTGCATAACAGTTAGCAGTTAGAAATCAGATTTAAAATTACTTATATTTGAAAATTGGGTCGAGCCATTAATTTCTTCAGACTTTTCCTTCGAAAGGAATGCGGTTTACGATAGAACGGCCCAGGGTAATAGAATCGGCATATTCCAACTCGTCACCAACGGCAACACCACGAGCGATTGTTGTCATTTTTACAGGATATTTACTTAATCGCCGGTACAAATAAAAATTTGTTGTATCTCCTTCAGCAGTTGCACTGAGCGCAAATACAAGTTCACCAATATTTTCTTTTAAAATTTTTTGTTCCAGCATATCTATTTTTAAATCAGAAGGGCCTATGCCATCCATTGGAGAAATAATACCACCCAGGACATGATATACTCCATGGTACTGCCCGGTATTTTCAACCGACATTACATCTTTAATATTCTCAACAACGCAAATTGTGGAATCGGCCCGGTTTGAATCTGCACAAATGCGGCATGTTTCAGAATCAGATATATTGTTACATTCTTTACAAAATTTCACCCCGTTTCTTAAAGAAATAATGGCATTTCCAAAATGGCTGACTTCATCAGGTGTTTGTTTTAAAAGATGAAGTACAAGCCTAAGCGCAGTTTTTTTCCCTATTCCGGGCAATTTTGAAAATTCTCCTACTGCTTCCTCAAGCAATTGTGAAGGAAACGATTGATAGCTCATTTTTTTTAATTGTTGTACAAAGATATAATACTAATTTGCTAATTGTTTGATTTGCTAATGTACAAATGATTAGAAATATTTTTTTCATTTTTTTTATGGTCAATTATATAAAATCAGTAAAATAACTCACTTTTAAATTTTCAAATCTTCAAATTTTCAAAGCTTCAAATAGGCATATCAGCAAATCAGCACATTACTATATTTTACTTACATTTGCCTGAAACCAACAGGTATGTCGCCATATTTAATAATAATAATTATTGCATTTTATTTTCTTGCATTATACGGTATTTCTTATGTAACGGGGAAAAATGCCAATAATTCTACATTTTTTATAGGAAACAGGAAATCTCCCTGGTATTTGGTTGCTTTTGGTATGATTGGGGCATCTATTTCTGGTGTTTCATTTATCTCAGTTCCTGGATGGGTTGGCACTACACACTTTTCTTATTTGCAAATGGTGCTGGGATATCTTGCCGGATATTTTATTATCGGAAGTATCCTGATGCCTCTGTATTTCAGAATGAACCTTACTTCGATATATGCATACCTGGGAATTAGGTTTGGTCGCTATATCGAATAAAACCGGTTCATCATTTTTTCTGCTTTCCCGGATTGTTGGTTCAGCGTTCAGGTTATTCCTTTCTGCAAATGTTTTACAAATTGCCCTTTTCAGCCATCTGGGAATTCCATTTTGGATGACAGTTTTGATTGTTATTTTCTTTATTTATATTTTTACTTATAAAGGAGGTATCAGGACTGTTGTTTTTACCGATACGATTCAGACTGCATTCATGCTTGCCTCCCTGGTGAGCTGTATTATTATATTGGGACATAAGCTGGGACTTGATTTTAAAAGCCTGATGAAAACTGTTTATCAAAGCGAGTATTCAAAAGTTTTTTATTTTGATAATTGGGCCGACAAAAAGCATTTTTTAAAACAGTTTTTAAGTGGTGCTTTTATAGCAATTACTATGACTGGTCTTGACCAGGATTTGATGCAGAAAAACCTGAGCTGTAAAAACCTGAAAGAAGCCCAGAAAAACATGTTTTGGTTTTCGTTTTCTTTAATACCTGTCAATATTTTATTTCTTTCTTTAGGTGCTGTACTCTTTATTTTTACTTCTGCGACCGGGTTTCCAGTGCCTGCTCGTCCCGATGATTTGTTCCCGGCAATTGCAATGCAATCGTTCATGCCTGCAATTTTTTCAATGATTTTTATCCTGGGTTTGGTATCTACAACTTATTCAAGCGCCGATTCTGCGCTTACCGCGTTAACAACTTCTTTTACAATCGATATTTTGGGCGCAGCTAAAAAAGGAGAAGAGAAACTGGCAAAGACCCGCAAAATGGTACATATTCTAATGGCATTGATGCTGGTAGTTTTAATTTTAATTTTTAAAATTCTTAACAATCAAAGTGTAATAAGTGCCGTATTTACAGCAGCTGGTTACACGTATGGCCCATTGCTCGGTATGTTTGCATTTGGACTGTTTACGAAGTGGCAGGTTTATGATAGCTTTGTTCCTTATATTTCTATCGCATCTCCAATTATTTGCCTGGCCTTGAATTATGGATTTCCCGGTTATTTCGGGTTTGAAATAATAATTATAAACGGGGCTTTGACTTTTCTTGGATTATTTGCAATAAGAAAGAAATACTGAATCAGTTAAATTCTTTCAAATCTGGCTGTATTCGGTATATTAATCCAGCTTCTAACTATTATTCCTATATGTTTTAGTTGTGATTATTGGTTAAAAGGTTTTTGAACATTTTTCCCATTAAACCAACTTGCATTTTGGCTGAAAAAGTCAGTGGCCTTGATCACATTTAACCAGAACAAATTGACCCTACTTGGCTTATGCAATAATATTTCAATTACCAATAATGTATATTACTTATTTTTAGGTTAATTGCTCTTGAAATAGTTTCAAAATGAACTTTGTATTTGAATAATACCGAGTTTAAAACATATTTACCGACTAAATTATACTTCTTGTCGAAAAGTAATTTTCAGGCAAATATTTTCCTGATACTTTTATCTAAGTTTTTAAAAATAAAACTGTTCATATTCGAACACCATTGTTCAGAAATAATACAAACTATATAGGAATGAAAAATTTTAAGATTTCATAACAAATAATTTAGGGATTATGGCACTTAAGTTGTATATAAAGCAATACGTAACGTAGTTGTGCCAAGGAGATATAAAA
>CAVSGB010000004.1:0-4589 GCA_963726845.1 uncultured Bacteroidota bacterium
AACTTATGTAAAATCGAAAAAAATATTGTACTTTTAATAAAAGATGACGGAATTGGTATCTCACCCGAAAAAATAGTTTCGCCAAAATCTATCGGCTTAATTGGAATGTCTGAAAGGGTAAAACAAATTGGTGGCCAAATGGAAATTACAACCCCTCTCATTGGGGGTACAAATATTGTGGTTTATATACCAGTATAATAATTTTTAAACACATAAAACCTTCATGGTTGTGTCAATTTTTAATCAGGGAGCAACTAAAAAAGTTTGCATCCTTTTACCGTTATCAGTATTTCTAATTTAAAATATTAATGCGAATTAAGAGTTGAAAATAAATTGCCACGGCCTTTAGGCCATGGATAAAGATAATAGCAAAAATGCGCCGGAGCAGAAATCTAAATCGAAGATATATTTTAATTACCGGCGCAATATGAATTTATATTATGAACGGGATAAATTTGAGCATTTATTAAACTCATTTTATTTCAACAAAAATTGGGTAGGCGAAAGTCCCTCTCCTTTTGGAGAGGGATTTAGGGTGAGGTTTTGATAAGCAAATTTAACAATTATACACCGTTTAAAATATTATATCAACATATTGTTCAGGTGGCGCGCTTAAATTATTTTAAACAATTCACCACGGCCTAAAGGCCGTTATAATTAGAAAAACTAAATGATAATATCAACACTTAATTCGTATTATTAACTAAATATTATTCGGATGACAGTTTTAATTGCAGATGATCATGCGATAGTTCGTAATGGACTAAAGCAGATAGTCAAAATGAAATCAATAATTTAAGCATCATTGATGAGGCAAAAGATGGAAACGAAGCTTTTAATAAAATTAAATCTAAAAATTTTGATTTTGTGATACTTGATATATCAATGCCCGGTCAAAGTGGATTAGATATTCTAAAGGCTTTGAAAACCCGGAAGGAAAAAACTAATATCCTGATTCTGAGCATTTATCCTCAGGCTCAATATGCAATTCGTGCCTTAAGGCTGGGCGCTTCAGGATATCTTTCAAAAGACAGCGCCCCGGAAGAACTTGAATTGGCAATTAAGATTATTTCTGAAGGAAGAAGATATATTTCTTCTGATATCATTGGGAAACTTGTTTCAGATATCGATCAACCATCTGATATAATATTACATGATTGCCTTTCCGAAAGGGAATTTCAGATAATGTGCCTTATTGCAAAAGGGGTTTCACTTATTGAAATCGGGAAGAAGCTGTTTATTAGCGATAAAACCGCTAGCACATATCGCAAACGTATGCTTGAAAAAATGGGTTTGAAAACCAATTCAGAACTTATTCTCTACGCTTATAAGAATAATCTTATCCAATAGCGGTTAGTAAACAAACCTAATAATTTTCTTTTTTTTTGGAATTCATTTTTTCACCTCATTTGTAAGATAAATCCTACAAAACATCACGCTTATATACTACATAAAATCTTCAGTTTTTAATTTAACTTTCAATTTAATCTTTTATAAATATTATTAACCCGCTTTATTCATACCTGAGTGTAGCGAAAGGTATGAATAAAGCGGGTTTCGGGTTGCAAAGCGGGTAACCCCGATTTAGAACAGCCCGATTTTGGGAAGTGATAACGCACCCAAAAGTGATGCAGTTCTTAATCGTCAGAATTATCATGAACGGCGAAGCCATCACCGAAGGTAATAATTCGGGTTAGATGAGTGTAAGCCATGATTAATAGCATCATTGCGAGTGCAGCGAAGTAATCTCTTAATACTTAAAATAATGATACTTGTAACACAAATTTTACTCCGTTGAAAAAACTTTTGGTGTTTATTGCTGTTTTCATGACCATTATTAATAATGGGGTATATGCAGAGGTGCCCGGTTACAGTGGCATTAGGTTTGTTCCCTATTATATGGACATAACCAATTTTATGCAGGGGTTCGGTATTGGTACAAAGCAAATAAAACCTGTACCATATGGTGTTCAGTTTTCTGGTATAACAAACATTAATGGTTATCACTTTTTGTCGCACCGTTCCAGCGGATGGGATGAATTTCAGTTGACAAGAAGTTTTTTTGCCGGAATTGGTATTGGTGTATCTGCTTACAATGATGGTTATCTTTTCCCTGTATTCTTAGATATTCGTTATTGGTTTAATGTAAACGGCATCACTCCTTATATATATGGCGATGTTGGTTTACTAATGAGTTTTAAAGATTTTGACATGGGTACAAGAATGTTCATTAATGGAGGTTTTGGGGCAAGCAAGTGTATTTTTTCCAACTTTCTATTAGAAGCCGGAACAGGCTTATATACTCAAATGGGCAATAGTAAACCCCGTGCTAGTTTTATTAAATTAGAAATAGGCTTTGCTTTTAGGTACTAAAGATTTGTCGTTACCTAATTAGATAAAATATAAACAAACAGCTTTAAAATCAGGCATAATTGCGCCTTTCGTTTTTTATCAGCGATGTCTGGTTTCTGTTTTTTGCCAATAATTATATTTATAATATGATAAAACCTAAATGTAATTTAATCATCGTTGTCATTTCTTTAAGTTTGTTTTTCAGCGCCTGCATAACGAACAAAAAGTTAACTTACCTGCAACATAATGGTGTGTCAGCAGATACTATCGTTGCTGTTACGCCATCAACCTATAAGATACAATCAGGTGATAATTTATTTGTAAGGGTTGTAACGCCCGATCCCCAATTGTCGGATATGTTCAATACAATGCCTTCGACTACATCCGGCGTTGGTACTACCGAGCAGAGTGTCGATCTGTTAAGTTATCCCGTTGATTCTGACGGCACCATACAACTTCCTTATGCC
Source organism: uncultured Bacteroidota bacterium (assembly GCA_963726845.1). Lineage (GTDB taxonomy): Bacteria > Bacteroidota > Bacteroidia > Bacteroidales > DTGW01 > CAVSGB01. The sequence continues at coordinate 2,820 of CAVSGB010000004.1, forward strand.
GGAAAAATAAGGGTAGTCGGCATGTCTGCAACTGCGGCAACTGCAGAAGTAGAGAAAGCCCTTAAAACATATATAGCCGATGCCTCTGTAACAGTGAAAGTAGTTAATAACTATGTAAGCCTTTTAGGTGAAGTTCAAAAACCCGGCAGGTATCCTGTTTATAAAAACCGGTTGGGCATTTTCCAGGCCATTGCCCTGGCTGGCGACCTTACCGAATTTGGTGACAGGAAAAAGGTGCAACTTATCCGGCAGACATCTTCTGGCAACATCGTGAAAGAATTTGATCTTACCGATTGGAGTATAATGACCTCTGAATATTACTATGTAATGCCCAATGATGTAATTTATGTTTCACCCCTGAGGGGAAAATTTTACCGGATGGATGTTTTCCCCTATGCGGTTTTGCTTGGTACTATTACAACTTTTGTTTTAGTGTTAAATTTTCTTTATTTGTCTAAATAACCTAACTCCAATAATATGGCAGACGATAGCTCATTTCAATCATGGATAGAAAGTCAGGGCGCCGAAAAAGATGAGAATATTGACCTGAAAAAACTTTTTTTCAGGATGCTCTCCTATTGGTATTACTTCATAATTGCACTTATTGTGTCTCTCGCATGTGCCCATTTTTATAATAAATATACTACTCCTATATATAATATATCTACTACAGTGCTTATTTCTGAAGAAAACCCGAAATTGGCCTCGATGAATACCGACAAGATACTCGAAGGGTTTGGCCTCAGTCCCGATATACAGAATGTAGACAACCAGTTATTTATACTTTCATCATATACACTTGTTGGAAAAACCCTTGATAAACTATCCTTCGATATCGATTATAATAACAAAGGATTATCCTATTATCCCAACTCCCCCATAAGGGTTGTACCGGAAAAGCCTGGGAAAGTGCCATTTGACGTTGAATTTACTTTAAGCTACAGGCATGGAAATATCTTTTTTCTCGAAACCAAATCCGATTCCCTGCCTTTTCCCGAAAAGGCGTTTGCTTTTGGGGAAATTGTTAAAACGCCGAAGGGAAATTTCAGGGTTGAACGTGTAAACGATACATGGCCTTCCAAAAAGGATGAAAACCAAATCCATTTCACATTTAACAGCCGCAACAGATTGTTGGAGAATTATTGCAACCGGTTAAAGGTTGAACCTGCGTCGAAAAAAAGCACCATTTTGGCGATTAGCCTTCAGGGTACAAACGCTGTAAAGGAAATGGCTTTTCTGAATAAGCTTACAGAAGAATTTCTGAACATTAACCTCGAGAAGAAGAACAAGGAAGCTGTCAGAACAGTTCAATTTATTGACGACCAATTGATTGGGATAAGCGATTCATTGGTAATAGCCGAAGACAAGCTTCAACAGTTCAAGTCGAAGAACAAGGTAATGGATCTTTCGGCACAGGGACAGGTAATTATAGATCAGGCCATGAAGCTCGAAAACGATAAAGCCCAATTGGTACTTCAGGCCAACTATTATAAATACCTGGCCGGATATCTTAAAAAAGACAATGCCGGTGAAGTTCCAATTGCCCCTGCAACTCAGGGTATAGACGACCCCGGGCTTATAAGCCTGGTAGCAGGCCTTGCCGATTTGCAGGATAAATATTACAGCAAGGCGACGGCTGAAAAGAATCCAATGAAAGGCCAAATTGCTCAACGCTTGCGCAATTTGAAGGATGCGCTCATGGAAACCCTGAATGGGCTGAGAAAAGCCAACGATCTTGCCATGCTTGAAAATAGCGACCAAATAGTCAAC
>CAVSGB010000005.1:0-8859 GCA_963726845.1 uncultured Bacteroidota bacterium
GCCGTTCATCAAAAGCTTACCAAACTATTACAATGTTGCAACTGATTTTTAAGACTTGATTTTTCAGGGAATAAGTTTTTTTTTACCTTTGAAATTATATAAAAACGAAGTCTGAAGAAAGTAGTTTTAAAAATCGATTAGAAAAATTAAAAATATAATAATCAAAAATTTATGGCAGAGAAAAAATATGTCCCATTTGTATCTTCTGAAACGAACATTGCAGAGTTTACAGTCAGGGCTTTGATAATAGGGTTGGTACTTGCTGTTGTACTTGGTGCAGCCAATGCATATTTGGGATTGAAAGCCGGGATGACAATTGCAGCCACATATCCTGCAGCAGTTATTGGATTGGCAATTTTAAAGGCATTGAAAGGCACTATTCTTGAAGAAAACTTTGCACGTACGGTAGGTTCAATCGGTGAATCAGTTGCCGCAGGTTCAATTTTTACGATACCTGCGTTTTTTATTGCGGGCATCTGGAACCCTTTCTTCTCGCCGGCCAATTATGTAACTGCTTCGCTAATACTGGTAGCAGGTGGTATATTGGGTATAATGTTCGTAGCCCTGTTGCGCAGGATAATGGTTGAAGATGTTGAATTACCTTTTCCTGAATCAGTAGCTGCTGCCGAAATCCATAAAGCAGGCCGAAATAGTGCAGGCAGTTCGATTTACCTGTTTGGTGCAATTATACTTGGTGGTTTGGTTAAATTATTAGGCGAGCTCAAATTGTTTGCAGTTTATTGGGAAAAATTTGTAATGTTCGCCAAACAGGCAATTACAGGTACAAAATTTTCTGGTCAGGGAGGTATTTTAATTGGCTCGCCCGAAATAAGCCCTGCTTACTTTGGAGTTGGATATATTATCGGCCCGACTGGCTTCCCTGAATTTTAGCGGAGGCATAATTGCCTGGGGTTTGCTGGTCCCTATGATTTTATATTTTATGGTTCCCTCTATCGATCTTCAGGGACTTGCTTCAACGTTAATGGCATCTAATCCAGGCTTAAGCCCGCAGCAAGCGGATAGCAGTGTATTGCTAATGACTGCCAACCAGATTGCCCGATATATTGTAAAACCAATTGCAATAGGAGGGATGCTGGTAAGTGCATTGTTTACCCTTTATAAAATGAGGAACAGTTTATTTGCAGGTGTTGCACGTTCTGTTGGCGATGTCAGAAAAGCAATGAAAGGACAAAGCGTCGATACTCCAAGAACTGAGAAAGATTTAAGTTTTATCTGGATTGTATTGGGAATTTTGGGTGTTGCTTTACTGACTTTCTTTATTACTTTCTTCATTTTTAAAACATCGGCCTTGATTGCATTTGTTGCGGCAACAATAATGATAATCCTTGCATTTTTTTTTGCTGCTGTTTCAGGTTATTTAGTAGGTATCATGGGTTCGAGCAATAACCCGATCAGTGGGCTGACCCTTACTGCGCTGGTTGTAACAGCTTTAATTATGGTTGCCCTGGGAGTACATGGCAGGGAAGGTGTCGCAGCAGTGTTGGGAGTTGCAGCAATTGTTTGCGTTTCGGCGGCTGTTGCCGGTGAGATGCTCCAGGACTTAAAGGCAGGCCATATTCTTGGTGGTACTCCATGGAAAATGCAAATTGGCGATGTGTTGGGTGTTGTACTTTCCAGCCTTGTTATGTTTGGCGTTTTGGTGTTGCTTAATAATGGCGATATTGCGCAGGGTACACGTGAAGGATACCAGGGAGGATTTGGAAGTAAAAACCTTTCAGCCCCACAGGCAGGGCTTATGGCCCTATTGTCCCGGGGAATAGTTGAAGGTGCAATGGCATGGCCTTTAATTGTTGCCGGAATGCTTATGGGGATAGGGTTCATTATGATGCAGGTTAAAAGTCCAATGTTAGTTTGCGTCGGATTATACCTCCCGTTGCAAACAACTTTTGCAATTTTTCTTGGCGGTATGATCAAAGGTGTTGTGGACTTGTATGTTGATAAAAAAGGTTTTACTGAGAATCAAAAAATTACAACCGAGAATGTAGGAATTTTAATTGCTTCGGGACTTATTGCAGGTGAAGCTTTAATGGGCTTGGTGTTGGCCGGCTTCAGAGGTTTCAATATTTTCCTTACTGATTACTTTTATTTTTTTAAAAACCCGCCATATTTAATCAGTTTTGTTGTACTTGCAATTTTGGCTTTGGTACTGATTTGGATACCAATCCGAAATTCAGGGAAAGCTGAAAATTCTTTATAATTCGTAAATGAATTTTATAAGAGGCTTTGTAAAAAGTCGAAAAAATACGTTCAAAAGCAAAGGCGCAAAAACGCAAAGTGTTTATTTTATTGCAATTAAAACTTAACGTCGTGGCGTCTTTATGTTAAATTTTTATTTTTCATTGAAGACAACCTCTTTTATTATTGACAATTAAATCGGAATGTCACTTAATTTTTTTAGGCGCAGGAATATATTAAAATCAGCCAATGCACTTGATTTGGTCCCAATTAGATTAGTAAAATGCGAACTGACAGATATGAAACTTGTTAATCTTATTGTTCCAAGGTTTCAAAACGAACTGTTAAAAAAGATATTCACAGGAAGGAAATTAAAACCAGAATTTAAAGTTACATTGGACGAAATCGGCAGCTATGTCTGGCTTGCAATTGATGGCCAAAAAAATATTGAAACAATAATTAAAGAAATTAAATTAAACTATGAACCGATAGGATTTACTTTACATGATGCAGACAATCGTGTGATCGCATTTTTTACTAGATTGTACCAGGAAGATTATATTACATTCAGTCAAATTTTATAACAACTATTGCTTTAAAAATAATATTATAAAAATAAGTACATCTCTAAAAATTGCCAAAACACTCTTCGGTTTCGCTCATGGTTACACAGTAATATAGCCGTATTGAGCAAAGTCGAAATATGACAAATCTTTCAAAATTGATTATTAAAAGATTCCGGTTATAGATTAAAATAGTTGATTGTTACAGCAAAATCTTTGAGGTTTTTAAAACCTCAAAGATTTACCAGCCAATGCGACCCATCACAAAGATTCCCTTAACTTGATAGTATCTTAAATAATTTCATTTATTCTATAACAGTCAACTATTTCTCCAATAAAAAAATTATGGTAATCTTTATCCGGATATGTCCGGTGCAAAATTTCTTTCACTACAAACTTATCAGGTTTTAATTCATCATGATATAATTTTCTACACTCTAAAACCATTCTTGCCTGCTCAAATGTTACGTTTCCTGAAGGTGTTAGAATTGTAACCAAGCCTGTCTCCTTAATTTTATCTACAGACCTTCCTGAATGTTGTCCGCAATAACTTAATATCCTTCTATATTGTGAAGTGAAAAATGAAAGTGTAAAAAAATCGTTTTTGCTGATATAAGATAATGTATGGCGATGCGGCCTTACAAAGATTGTTGCAATTGGCTTGTCCCATAATACTCCAAATGAACCCCAACTGGCTGTCATGACATTAAAAGAATCTTTTTTACCGGCAGTAATTAACATCCATTGGTCATCGAGTAAATGAAAAACATTGTCTGGTAGGCTCTTAACATCAACTTTTTCAAAGTGTTCTTTCATGGAAATATCTAATTAAATTCACAACTAATTTACCTAAAAAATCTAATTCTTTAACAGAAATTATTATTTTAAGCCCGATTGACTAATTTAGCTAAATGAACCGTAAAATTTACAATTGGTCATTTGGTTATCAAATGTGTAAGCTTTATGTAAGCCTTGCCCAAAAACTTTTTTATAATAAAATTATTGTCAAAGGAGTTCAGAATATCCCAAAAGGGAAACCTGTAATATTTGCCCCAAATCATCAGAATGCAATACAAGATGCCCTGGCTGTTGTTTGTAATGTTCCCGAACAAGTAGTATTTATGGCACGTGCAGATGTTTTCAGCAACAAAATTATTTCCAGGATTTTACGGTTTATAAAAATTATGCCGGTATATCGTATACGTGACGGTTATGAAAATCTGGCAAAAAATGAAAACGCGTTTAGTGAAGCAATTGAAGTTTTGTTTCATAACAAATCTTTATGTTTGATGCCTGAAGGCACGCATGGCGATAAACATCAATTACAACCATTGATTAAAGGTATTTTTCGTATTGCATTCATGGCTTTGGATAACAAACCAGACAATCCGCCAGTTATTATTCCTGTTGGCATAGACTATAGTTTTTACTATCGTTTCCGAAGCCAGCTTATTGTGCAGTTTGGCAAACCTATAGAAGTCGCTGGTTTTTTTGAATTGTATAAAAGCAGCCAGCCAATGGCACTTAACGCCCTGCGTACCAGATTGTCGGAAGAAATGAAGAAAATCATGATAAATATTGATTGTGGTGAATTTTATGAAAATATAGATTATTTGCGGGCTTTAATCCGACCACTAGTTTTGAAAAATTTGGAATATAAAAAGCAAAACGCATGGAACCGATTTATAGCTGATAACTGGTTGGTTGAAAAATGTAATATAATCTACAGACAAAATCCGGAATTTATTAGCAGTATTTCAAATGAAACCTTGAAAACAAAACTTGATTTGGATCAATTTAAAATACCATCAGAGTTTCTTTTAAAGGATAAGCAATCATTATTTTTTATAATATTTCATGCGATCTTACTTCTTGTTTTTTCACCAATATTTTTAATCGGATATTCTGTTCACATATTACTAATCAGGCTTTCACGTCTTTTTAATAAGCATTTAGACGATAGGCAATTCCATAGTTCAGTTAAATTTGCGACTGTTACTTTTTCATTACCAATCTTTTATTTTTTAATTGGAATAATTATCTCGAAATTTAATCCTCATTGGTATTTTATTTTAGCTGTAATTGCAGGGGTAATTTTAACGGGTGAATTTGCATATTGCTATTTTGAGAAATTTCAACAATTGATTTGGTCAATAAAGATAAAGGTTCATAAGAAATTTTTAGAAGCAACTATCGCCAGGATTCAAAATATTTGGATAAGTTTTCAAAATGCCAAACCTTAATAATTAATAAATAAGTAACCATGCTTGATAATGTTAAACTTGAAAAAGTTCTGTTCCTTGATATCGAAACTGTTCCGATTAGTCCTTCATTTATTGACATGAATTCAGGATACCAGGATTTTTGGGAAAAGAAATCACAACAATTCAGGAAAGAAAACCAAACGGCTGAAGAAGTTTATCAGCGTGCCGGTATTTATTCTGAATTTGGTAAAGTCATTTGCATTTCATTTGGTGTTGTGCACCTGCGCGACAACATCCGTCATCTGCGCCTGAAATCAATAGCAGGCGATGATGAAAAAACTGTTTTATCTGAGTTTGCAAACCTGCTTATTCGAATGAACAAATCGAATGATTTGATATTGTGCGCACACAATGGTAAAGAATTCGACTTCCCATATCTTTCAAGACGAATGTTGATAAATGAAATCAAATTGCCGGCAATTTTAGATGTTGCAGGCCGAAAACCATGGGAAACTCAGTTTCTCGACACAATGGAATTATGGAAATTTGGCGACTACAAAAACTACACTTCATTAAACTTGTTGTCATTTCTTTTCGGAATACCTTCACCGAAATCAGATATTGATGGCAGTATGGTGGCAGATGTTTATTGGAAAGAAAATGACTTGCCAAGAATTGCCAGATATTGTCAGAACGATGTATTAGCTATTGTACAACTCTTCCTTAAGTTCAAAGGCGAGCCAATTATTCCGGATGACAGAATAGAATTTGTTGTTTAATTTGAAATAGTATTACCCGGTAATGTGGTCAAAAAAAAGGCTGCTTCGCAAATGGCAGCCTTTTAATAGTTAATCGCAAAAAGTATAAAAGAGAAATCTTAATCTTTTAATGCATACCTACGGAAGTCAGTCACAGTAAGTTCTTTGTTTACTCCCTGGAGATATTGTTTTATAGTCTTTTTATTATCTTTAATGAATTCCTGGTTTAGCAGTGTACTCTCTTTAAAAAATTTATTCAGTTTGCCTTCAGCAATTTTATCGAGCATATTTTCAGCTTTGCCATCCAACCGAGCCTGTTCACGTCCAATTTCAAGCTCTTTTGCAATTCTTTGCTTAGTTACAAAATCCTTATCAACAGCAACCGGGTTCATAGCTGCAACCTGCATTGCAATATCTTTATATACTTGTATTTCAATGCCGGCCAAGTTAAAACCCGCAATACATGCTAACTGATTCCCAGGATGAATATACGAAATTACTTTTTCAGCTTCAACACAACCATAATAACTGATATCCATTTTTTCACCGGTTATGCCAATTTTTTCAACGACAAGATCGCCTAATTTAGTCCCATTGACTGAAAAGTTCTTTAAACTTTCCAGATCAGCGGGTTTGCTTTCAATAGCTGAATTTAAAATCAGTTGGGCTAAGCCAATAAAATCCTGGTTTTTTGCAACAAAATCTGTTTCGCAATTGAGTGCAATTACAGCGCCAAATTTTCCATCAGCAGAAGTGCCAGATAATACGGCTCCTTCAGAAGCATCACGATCAGCCCGTTTACTGGCAACCAACTGCCCTTTCTTACGGATATTTTCTATGGCCTTTTCCATATCGCCATTTGCTTCTTCAAGCGCTTTCTTGCAATCCATCATTCCTGCGCCGGTTACTTTTCTCAATTTGGTAATATCGGCAATTGTTACTTGTGACATATTATTTTTTTTAAAGGTTCAATTTATTTTTAAAATAAAAACCTGACAGATATATTTCTGATAATAACTGCCAGGCTTGAATGTTTATCAGAATGTTTACTCTTCTTCTTTACGAATTTTCTTTTTAATAGGTGCTTTCTTAACAGCAACATCTACCTTAATTACTTCGCCAATTACTTCTTCAACCTCAACAAGGGCTTCAGGGGAAATTTCCTTTTTAATTTCCCTGGTTCTGCCTCTTTTGTTTTCCTTAGGTTTCCTTTCTTCAGGTTGATCAGTATCTTTTTCAGCTTTACGTTCACTTAAACCTTCCTGAATAGCATTGCAAACAACATCAATTATCAATGATATTGATTTTGAAGCATCGTCATTTGCAGGAATTGGAAAATCAACAGAATTTGGGTTTGAATTTGTATCGGCCATTGCAAATACAGGAATTCCCAGACGTTTTGCTTCACGAACTGCAATATGTTCTTTAGTTATATCAACTATAAAAAGTGCAGCGGGCAACCTTGTGAGATCAACAATACTGCCTAGGTTTTTTTCAAGCTTGGCCTTTTGGCGGGTAACCTGAAGCCTTTCGCGTTTTGATAAAGTTTCGAATGACCCATCAATATGCATTTTGTCAATCGAAGACATTTTCTTCACAGCTTTACGGATGGTAGGGAAGTTGGTAAGCATACCGCCTGGCCAACGTTCCGTAACGTAGGGCATGTTGATTAATTTCACGCGTTCCGATACCAAATCTTTGGCTTGCTTTTTTGTAGCAACAAAAAGAATTTTACGGCCGGATTTTGAGATTTGCTTTAATGCACTTGCAGCTTCTTCAAGTTTTACAGCTGTCTTTTGAAGGTCGATGATATGTATCCCATTTTTTTCCATGAAAATATAGGGAGCCATTGCAGGGTTCCATTTCCTTTTAAGATGGCCAAAGTGAACGCCTGCATCTAATAATTGTTCGAAAGTTACTCTTGACATGTATTAATTTTTAAGTTTACATTCTGTTATTCGCAATTGATTGGTAGTCGAATTATCTTTGAATCCAACCAATTTAGATACTAAACCCTATTAATGAACTAAAAAATTTCTATTATATAGAATTTAAGAAAAAAAATATTAACGTTTGCTAAATTGAAACCTCTTGCGTGCTTTTGGCTGGCCTGGTTTCTTGCGCTCAACTTCACGCGAATCACGGGTAAGGAAGCCACTTTTCTTAAGGGCTGGTTTATTTTCAGCATTAATTTTAACAAGAGCCCTTGCAATTGCCAAACGAAGTGCTTCGGCCTGGCCTTTAAAACCACCACCATCAAGGTTTACTTTAATATCGTATTGTCCGGCAACATTTAGTGATTCGAGAGGTTGTTTGACAATATATTGTAATTGTGTTGTGGTAAAATAAGCATTAATATCGCGGTCATTGACAGTAATATTTCCTTTGCCATCTCTTAAATATATACGGGCAACTGCTGATTTTCTCCTGCCTATAGCATTTATTACTTCCATTTTTATTATTTAAGTAAATTGATATCAATTGATTTTGGTTGCTGTCCCTGATGGCTATGCTCTGAACCTACATAAACATGAAGGTTTTTAAAGATTGCATTGCCTAAAATTGTCTTTGGCAACATGCCTTTAACAGATTTTTCGATCAAAGCTGCCGGATTTTTTTCAAAAATATCCATTGGAGTCCTTACTATCTGTCCACCCTGGTAACCAGTGTGTGTAAAATGTACGCGGCCTGTCCATTTCTTTCCTGTAAGCCTTATTTTGTCTGCATTTAAAACAATTACATTATCACCACAATCAACATGCGGTGTATAATTGGTTTTATATTTTCCTCTTAAGAGTTTTGCGACTTTTGAAGAAAACCGGCCTAAAGCCTGGTTCTGAGCATCAACCGTTACCCATTCTTTAGTTACGGTTGCTTTGTTTGCCGATACTGTTTTGTAACTGAGCGTATTCACTTTGCTAAGTTTTTAATTTCTATACAAATACGAACTTTTCTTTTTAAAAAGCGGAGTGCAAAAATACAATTATTTTTGATATTACAAATATCGCGGTAAGAAATAATTTGTTTTAATGCCGGCTTAAGCAAAACATAAACTATATAGGTAAACTACAAAAATTGAAATTAAATTTTTTATTCAAAACCAATAATTTTAAAAAACCTTATACATCTACATTTTTT
>CAVSGB010000006.1:0-5800 GCA_963726845.1 uncultured Bacteroidota bacterium
TAATCAAACGATACACTTTTTAAAACAATTTTTAAAGATTCCATCTACGTAAAATTGCCAGTTAACAAACCTAAAACACAATTAAAGACTCTTAAGGACAAAGCCCGCGAAGCTGCCGATGTAATCGTTAAATTAAGGCAACGACGTTTCGACCTTATAATATCTGATGAAGAAACTCCCCCGAATGTAAAGTTTTTTAAATCCGATCTGGATGAGCTTCAAAAAATGGAAGACGATTATTTGGCATTATTTACAGGAAGAAAGGGAACCGAATCGTTTACAACCTGGTTTTTATATATTCCAATTGCAATTACACGCGAAAGCCAATTTGAGGTTTTCAGATTTTCAAATAAAAACGGAATTTCAGACCTAACTGTCTCCACTGCAACACCGGTATTCCTGACATTCGAAAAAGACAACCGGGTAAAATCGTTAAACGATTGGCTACTGAATACAGAACATGTAGGCAAAAATCATTTGTTGTATAAAATACCGGATGCGGCTTTGGTTAATGTTGTTTGGAAAGGCGATGTGCTGGCATCAAAAAAAGTGTTGGTTTACCAGTTTGGGACTGTTGTCCCTTTCCCGGTATTTGAAAAGAAATAAAATTGAATTTCAAAATTTATTAAATATCTAAGAAGCTATTTAATAAGTTTATATATCAACCCTTTTTCATTATTACCATCTTTCCAGACAGCTGACACATAAATATCCTTTTTTGTTTTATTAATAGGAATATTTAGGTTCAATATACCGTTATCCTGAACTTTAAAAATATTGTTATAGAATTGAATTTTCACTTTTGAATTATTCAATGTATCTAAACTTGTATATACTATTGTATTACCTGGAAATAAGCCTGATACAATAATTTGTTCTTTATTATCACTATAAAAAGCTGAAAGAGTATAATTTTCCTTTTTTTTAGCGAAGGATAATGAAAATAAGGCAATACTAAGGAACAATGCAGAAATAAAAGTGAATGTCAATGCAATATCAAATCTCTTTTTCTTTTTAGATAATCCTGAATTATATCCTTCTTTAATTTCAAATGGAATTTCAGGGTCAAATTCAGCACTTACCGGCAATTGAGCTAAAATACAAAACCAATAAGTTATTATTAACAGAAATATTGGAGCTGCAAGCAAACCCAAAATAAATTTAGGGGCAACAATCAGGTTTATTGAAACACCGATAGTAAAAGATGCGGTATAAAGGCTCCAAAACCAAATTGTCATTTTTTCTAATTTGGCTGCTGCAGCATTTCGAGAGGTTATAGAGTTTTCAACTGATTTTTTTGCATATTGAAGCCAATATTCATCATCAATTATTTCCATATTAATATGTTTTTTTTACTTTATAAGGTTTGATATGCCCGTTTGGACATTTCAGATATGCAGTTACTACAATTTCTTTGTTAAGTTTGGGCCTATGCGACTCGTTTAATGAAGTAATGACATTTTCATTGGCATTGGGGTCAAATTCAAATTCTTCTCCACATTCCGGGCATTTTAATTTTTGTATGTCTGACATTTTATAAGAAGGTTAATTGAAAAAATAAAATTAATAATAAAATATCAGTTTAACTTCAATTCGTGGTAAGAAAAGATGTTTAGGACTAAAGTCCAATATATCACTATGATTACAAGCCCAGGCTTAAGCCTGGGGCTTGTGAATATCAGTTAAACAAAGGGCTTTAATAATTTATCCCGAACTGACGTTAGTTTAGTTAATTCTCAAACCCCTTTGAAATTTCAGACTGAATTCTTAGACAAACCAGATTGACCCTAACAACATTTTCGGCAGTGCAACTTTGCCCAATTTAACGGTATTTCTTTATTAAATCCTTTTTCCCGATTTCACCCAACATCTTCCTGATACTTTGTTTCATTTCGGGCTTGTACCAGAAGAAAAAGCTTTGTTGTGATTTTTTTTCTTCCAATGAGCGTGGGGAATATATTTTTTCGCCTGTATACGGATCAAAACCTGTGTAATATATACATGAAGAGAGCGTCATGGGCGTAGGTGTGAAATCCTGTACCTGCTCTAATTTAAAATTTAATTGACGGGTTTCAACTGCCAATTCAGCCATGTCGGCCAATGTAGAATTTGGATGACTGGAAATGAAATATGGTATTAATTGTTGTCTTTTACCAGCTTCATTGCTAATTCTTTCAAAATCCGAATTAAATCTTTTAAACATTGCAAATTGAGGTTTTCTCATCAGGTTCAAAACATTGCCAGATGTATGTTCAGGTGCAACTTTTAACCTTCCCGACACATGGTGCCGTACCAATTGCAATAAATATTCTTTTGCATTTTTTCTTAATGTTGATTCTTTCGAACCATAAATAAGATCATATCGAATTCCGCTTCCAACGAAAACATGATTGGCCCCTTTTAGATTTGAGACTTTTTGATAAAGTTCAGTCATTGGTAAGTGATCTGCATTTAGGTTTGGGCAAACCTTTGGGAAAATGCACGATGGTTTATTGCATTTCGCACACAATTCAAGGTTTTTGCCTTTCATTTTATACATGTTTGCAGATGGACCGCCAAGATCAGTAATTGTACCATTAAAACCGGGTGTTTCGATTTGTTGCGATATTTCTTTTAATATTGAATTTTCCGAACGGCTTTGTACGAATTTTCCCTGATGTGCTGAAATGGTACAAAAGCTGCAACCACCGAAACAACCGCGATGTATATTGATTGAATTTTTTATCATCTCAAATGCCGGGATTTCACCTTTGCCATGATATCGTGGATGTGGAAGCCGTGTGTATGGAAGGTTATAAGGTTCATCGATTTCTTCCTGGGAAAGCTCTGCATAAGGAGGGTTTATAACAACCAATTTATTTTCATACGGTTCAATCAATCTTGACGCAAACATTTTATTCGATTCCTCTTCGAACATTTTAAAATTTTCAGCATACGCTTTTTTATCTTTTCTGCACTTATCAAATGAATTTAGATGAATGGTTTTAAAATCAGTAGTTTCAAATAATGGTTCAGAGTTTTTTTGTAGAAATGCAGTTTGGCGGATATTATGGATTGAAGATATCTTAATTCCTTGTTGTAGCTGGGTTATTAATTCTTTGAGAGGTTTTTCGCCCATTCCATAGATTAGAAAGTCTGCGCCACTTTCGATTAACACAGAGGGTTTCAATGAATCACCCCAATAGTCGTAATGACAAAGCCTCCGTAATGAAGCTTCGATTCCACCAATTATTACTGGCGTTTCAGGATAAAGCCGTTTTAATATTTTTGTGTAAACAGAACAGGCATAATTGGGGCGTTGACCAGGTTTTCCGCCAGGTGTGTAAGCGTCTTCAGAGCGCAGCCGCTTGTGCGCGGTATAGTGATTGACCATCGAATCCATATTACCGGCTGTAACACCGAAGAAAAGATTCGGGGTCCCTAATTTTTTAAAATCACGTAAATCGTCACGCCAGTTGGGCTGTGGAATTATTGCAACATGAAGCCCGAGTTTCTGTAGCAACCGGCCAATAATTGCTATCCCGAATGAAGGATGATCGACGTATGCATCACCGGAAAATAAAATAACATCAATGCTATCCCATCCGAGTGCTTTGACCTCTTTTGCTGATGTTGGTAACCAATCGGTGAGTCTGAATGACAAACTCATTTTAAAACGTTGTGTTTATCGCTTCTACGGGGTTTAAACGTGAAGCAGACCAGGCAGGGATAAGTCCTGCAACCATTCCAATTATAATCGAAACGAATAAACCCAACGTAATATTTCCAATAGTAAGGGAAATATGGAAATCTGAAATATGGTTCACGATAACTGTGCCTGCCAGTACAAACAGCAAACCAATTACGCCGCCAGCAAGGGCAAGCATTACAGCTTCGAAAAGAAATTCAATCATAATAAAGAATTTTTTGGCACCTAACGCTTTTTGTATCCCAATCTGGTTGGTGCGTTCGCGAACGGTTACAAACATAATATTTGCTATGCCAAAGCCCCCGACAATAATAGAAAAGCCTCCAATAAGCCAACCGGCAAAATTTATCACAGCAAAAATCTGGTTGATGCCGTTCATGATTAAACTAGCCTGGTTCAATGCGAAATCATCACTTTGTTTTGGTTTCAACATTCTGGTCCTTCTTAAGATACTGCGTAATTCATCTTTCATTTGTTCAAGGGGAACACCTTTCTTGGCCCTGGCCATTATCATTGGATTGAGCATATCACTACGAATGTCGAAGATATTACGGGCAAAATTTATTGGAATCAACGCAACCTCATCAAGGCTTCCACCACCGATTATCGAATTGCCTTCTTTTTTGACTATACCAATCACCATGACTTTGCGCCCGTTAATTTTAATAAATTTCTCAATTGGCGATTCGTTCGGGAATAATTCAGTTGCAAGTTTGTTTCCAATAATTGCAAGGCCTTTCCCAGACTTCGATTCAAAGGGTGTAAAATATCTGCCTTGTTCAAGTTCGAAACTTCTAATTTCCTGGAATTCCTGCGTGTTTGCCCAAATAATAGAGTTATTGTATGTAATCTTGTCATGTTTAATTTGTCGCATTGCACTGATCGAAAATGCTGCAATATCCACTGTTTGCGCTTTCCGGGTAATTTCTTCGTAGTCTGTAATCTTTAGTACCGGACGCTTCATATATTCCCACCACTTATAATCCCCTTCAAAACTCCAGGGCCATTTCTGCACATAAACTATATCGTCGCCAAGCCCTGCAATAGACTCCCTGACACCTGTTTCCATAGCATCGAGCACAGTAAAAACAGATATTATGGCAAATATTCCAATGGTTATTCCCAGTAATGTTAATAAAGTCCGCATCTTGTTCACTGTCACAGAATGAAGTGCCATTAAAAAACTTTCAGCAATTAGTTTTATGAACAATTGAAGGTTAATAAGTCGCATTGGTGATAAAAATTAGTTTCTGATTCTTAGATTATTAAGCAGGTATTCCATACCTTTACACATTGCATAAATAGCTGGTTTAACATCTCTAAAAATACCGTTTTATATCAACTTTTTTAATATTTTTGTCAAAATAATATAAATCGAGCCAGATGACTGGTGTAAAAAAAATAAAATCGGCGCTTATTTCAGTTTATTTTAAAGACAATATTGGTGAAATTGTTAAAAAACTGAACAAACTGAACATAAGCTTATATTCCACAGGTGGAACGCAGGAGTATATTGAAAAGATGGGAATAAAAGTTATTCCTGTTGAAGATCTGACAGGTTATCCCTCGATACTTGGAGGCCGCGTAAAAACATTGCATCCCAAAGTATTTGGAGGGATTTTATCGCGCCGGAATAATAAGTCTGACATCGAACAATTAAAGCAATACGAAATTCCTGAAATTGACCTTGTGATTGTTGATTTATATCCATTCGAAGAAACTTTAGCTTCCGGGGCCGATCATCAGGCAATAGTCGAAAAAATAGATATTGGCGGTATAACTTTAATCAGGGCTGCAGCAAAGAATTTTCAGGATGTACTTGTTGTTGCTTCCCGTGCTCAATATACTGATCTCATGACACTTCTTGACGAAAAAGAAGGCCAGACAACAATATCGGAAAGGAAAATGTTTGCTGCCGAAGCTTTCAATATTACCTCTCATTACGATACTGCCATTTTCAATTATTTCAATAAGGAATTCAATGCAAATGTTTTCAAACAAAGCATTACTGTTAGCAAAGAATTGCGCTACGGCGAGAATCCCCACCAGATTGGCATTTATTTTGGCGACCTGGACAAAATTTTTGATCAATTGTGCGGAAAGGAAATTTCT
>CAVSGB010000007.1:0-17236 GCA_963726845.1 uncultured Bacteroidota bacterium
TCGAAATCAAAATTTATGGAAAATCCAATTTATCACTAATAAAACAGGATATGGTGTAGGCGAAAATAATGATAATAATAATTTATTCAAAACTACGGATGGTGGAGTTACATGGATATTTGTTTATCATTTAAATGGAATTTTTCCAATAAATGATATAAATTTTGTAAATGCCGATACAGGTTATATTAGAACTGAATATAATATTTATTATACGTATAATGGAGGGAAATCGTGGAAAACAGATTATACCTTATTCCCTCAGCCCGATTATGAGACACTCAATGCATGGTCGTTTACAAAAACAGGCGAAGCCTATGTTTTAACAAACCTGGGAAGGATAATTAAAAAGATGTATTAGGCCAATGGCAAAATTTAAATCCAAACGAGTGATTTGAATATTGGGTCACTGAGTGTTCTATTGAGCTCATGCCAAAATCTTGTCGAAGTTTCATCATGATGATTACAAATTTACATTTCGAAAAACTCAACGCCCATTACTTCCAGGCAGGGCCTTCTTCGAGATATCTCATTGAGAAACAATTCTAAGCCAAGCTTAACATTAACTAATGTTGTTCAACAAGCGTATAGTATCGCTATTAAAATTAGGCCCGAATCTGGAATAAGAAACTTTTTTTGCATAAATAAAAAATTAATTTACTTTTGCAGTCCGTTTGGAAACATAAAATTAAAATTCAACTTATTAAAAATATACCAGGATGAAAAGAACATTTCAACCATCGACCAGAAAAAGGAAAAACAAACATGGGTTTATTGAAAGAATGTCAAGTGCTAATGGACGTAAAGTATTGGCATCGCGCCGTGCAAAAGGCAGGGCAAAACTCACAGTTTCTGATGAACATAAGCATAAAGCATAACAAATAATATAAATAAATGAAGAAGGCTGTTTTGAAATGACAGCCTTTTTTGTTTTAACTTTACTGCAGAATTTGACAATGTGCCAATGTGCTGATATGCTAATGTGCTAATAATTAAAATATGAACATTAAAACCAAAAGTGTAATTTCCTGAGTCATTTATAATTCAATATTATTTTTTGATTTTTGGATATTATAAAATTTTCAAACCAAGATTTAAAGATTCATTTTGTCTAAACAACGCAAATAATAAGTTTTCCCGGTTTCTGTAATCCGGACTCCGGTTTCCTATAAAATTCCAATGACAGAACTAAAAAATATTGTCCTAAATATAGCTGATAAAACCCTGCAAAAGATAGCAGAAAAAGTTTTTGAAAAGAGGCGTCTGGAACCTGATGATGCAATTCATTTATTCGAAGAAGCTGAATTGGGATGGCTTGGGGTACTGGCAACCCATATTAGAAAATTACACAACGGCGACAATGTATATTTCAACCGAAACTTCCATATCGAACCGACCAATATCTGTATTTATCAGTGCCAGTTTTGTTCGTACAAACGAAAAGCCGGCGAAAAAGGTAGCTGGGAATTATCTCTTGATGAAATTGTTGCAAAAGTTGAAACTTATAAAAACCAGCCGATAACTGAAGTCCATATTGTAGGAGGAGTACATCCGAAACGCGACTTGCATTATTATGGTTCTATGTTGCTAAAGATAAAAGAAGTTTTACCTCAAATCCATATTAAAGCTTTTACAGCCATTGAACTTGATTATATGATTAAAAAAGCAGGATTAAGCCTTGAAGAAGGTTTTTCTTTGCTGAAGAAATATGGGCTTGATTCCATCCCTGGCGGAGGTGCAGAAATATTCGACCCAGAAATCAGGAAAAGATTGTGTCCCGAGAAATCTTCAGGTGAGCGATGGCTGACGATTCATAAGGCAGCGCATTTGGCCGGAATTCCTTCAAACGCTACAATGCTTTACGGGCATATTGAAAATTATGGCCACAGGGTAAATCACATGTTACAAATTCGGAACCTGCAGGACGGGACAAAAGGTTTTAATGCTTTCATTCCGCTTAAGTACAGAAAAGAAAATAATTTTCTTTCGCACATTGGCGAAACAACAGCTATTGACGATTTAAAAAATTATGCAGTTTCGAGGTTGTTCCTCGACAATATTCCACATATTAAAGCATACTGGCCAATGATTGGCCGCGATATCACAAGAACTTCATTGTCATTTGGTGTCGATGATATTGATGGTACAATTGACGACTCGACAAAAATTTATTCTATGGCCGGCGTAAAAGAAAACAATACAATGGGACTCTCAGAAATGATTGAACTGATCAAATCGGCCAATCGAATTCCTGTAGAACGCGATACACTTTATAACAAAGTAAATGTTTTTTGACAGTTTCCATTTTCCGGTTTCCATTTTCCAATCTCCAGTTTCCGGTTTCCATTTTCCTGTCTCCCCTTCGTTAAACTTTAAGCATCTTAAACGCGTGCCCCCACTCGTTCCTTAACATGCCGGGGATACACCACAACATGCAAAGCGGTTCGATAGCGCGTGCACTCTGCTCCCCACCCATATCCATTGCCTCAAATCCAAACAAATCGAGTATTTTGGCCACTTCGGATTTGGCTTCAATATTGTTGCCGCAAATAAACATGGTTGGTTTAATTCCACCAAAATTTGGATTCACCATAAATGCATTTCCTATACTGTTAAAAGCCTTCACAAAATGGGCATCAGGAATAATTGCCTGTAATTGTTCCATGAGAGAATTGTCCAATGAGGTAAAGAATTTTATTACTCCATTGTCAGGTGGTGCAGATGCAATAGGATTGGTAGCATCAATAATAATTTTCCCTTTAAAATTATCTGTTCCGGCCTGGGAAAGTGCTTCTTTTGCTGCATATCCTTTGGTTGCTAATACGATTATTTCTCCAAACACGGCAGTTTCAGCAAACGAGCCTACACTGCCATTCGGACCTGCCTGTTGATTCCAATCTTGTAATTTTGTCGTATCGCGGGTGCCAATCATCACCTTGTAATCATATTTCAAAAAACCATTTGCCAATGTTTTTCCAACATCACCCGATCCAAGTATCCCTATCTTTTTCATTTTTAATATTTAATATAATTTAGATTTTACCTAAAAGCTAATTGCAATAAGCTAATTGCTATAAGCTAATTGCTATAAGCTAAAAGCTAATTTCTTTTATACTTTACTTTCCAATTCCAATTACGCCACATGCAACGCGCGGGCCTGCATTGCCGGTAGGCTGGGTTTTCAGGTCGTCTTCATTTTTATGGATAATAACCGATCGGCCTATTATAGAACTTTCTCCTTCAAGGGAAATTGTGTTGTCCGTATATTCAAGGTGTGCTTTGCCCGATTCATCGGCTTCGATATTGCCCATATCGCCCGCATGGCGAACAGCATCGGTAGGTGCTCCGTGGCTTTTCGACATCGGGTTAAAATGTCCTCCGGCTGAAGTACCATCAGCAGCAGTACAATCGCCACATTCGTGAATATGAATACCATGTTTTCCTTTGCTTAAGCCTTGTAAGTCGGCAACAACCTTAACCCCGCCATCGGTTTTGGTAAAAATAATCGTTCCGGTTACAGTATTGCCCTGGGTAGGTTGTAATACGCAGACTGCCTTAATAATCTTCTTTTCAGGAGCAGGGACTGGCATAACCATACTGCTGCTCATACCTTGTGCACTTGTGTTAACAAGGCAGACAAAAATAAATAATAAAACAAAAATAGTTTTCAATTTTTTTACAATAGTTTCCATAATTTATTTTTTTAGTTAATGTATTCGGTGTAAACAATTGTTTTAAAACAAACTAAAATATTAAAAGTTCAAATAACAATTTAAAATCCAGCTATCAGTTCGGGCTTCTCCAAATCGTGAAATGTTCAATTTAAATAAGCATTCAAATGTTTTATATAATAATTTTTTATCTAACTAAATAATTTTACCTGTAAATTGAAATTAAGTTATTCTCACATTAATAACGAAAAGGTAAAAAATAAATGATTAAAATCATCGGTATTTTGTTAGATAATTTCAATAAAAGTCGATTCTTTCTGAAACTTTTATACCACATATTCTCGTATACCCTGCAAAACCTAACCGGGAATATCAAAACCCAAATCCCTTTCCTAATGAAAGAAATTGTAATTTTTAATAATTGCAGAAATGCTTTTAAGAAGTATTATATTATCAATCCTGCTTTGCATTGTGGCTCCAACCCTTGAAACAAGCGCATCAGAAACTATAATACATATAGCATTTCATAAACAAACCAAAAATTTCGTAAAACTGAAGAAAAAAAATAATAAAAAAATTTTAAAACTGAGTATGAGTGTAAGAAAAATATACAATAAAAATAAACGCATTGTATATCCTTTTTCATAATATCTAACAATATGTTTCAATATCTAGCTTTACGGCTTATAAAGGACATAATCTGTATAACCTTTATCGTTTCCCGAATAAAATGTTTTAAAATCTAATTCAGCCGATAAAGGCCAATTGTTTTTCATTCGATCGACCAAATCCGGATTATTGATAAATGGCTTCCCAAATGCAATCAAATCGGCCAGACCGGCATTTAAAACTGATCCAGCTGTTTCTTTACTATAACCACCAGCCAATATAACCGTATTATGAAATTTTTCGCGTATATCCTTCTTAATGTATTCCGGGACTTTAGGCGCTCCCATATTGCTGTGGTCCACAATATGTATGTAGACAATTCCTATTTTATCAAGCTGTTCAGCCAGATAATTATACGTTGCATCAATTTCAGGATAAAGTTGCATATCGCTTGCCACACCATAAGGGGACAAACGGATACCGGTTTTATCCTTTCCTGTTGCTGCAGCAACCTCATTGGCAACTTCAATTACAAAACGACCAGCGGTTTTCAACAGAACCGCCATAAATATCTGTACGGACATTTGTAAAAGGTGAAATGAACTGTTCGGGCAGATAACCATTTGCACCATGAAGCTCAATGCCATCAAATCCTGCAGCAATTGCATTCTTTGCAGCTGTTACATATTCTAACTTTGTCGATTGAACTTCTTCGATTGTCATGGAATGAGGTATTTGAAAATCCTGCATTCCATTGCTGTCGGTAAAAACCTGCCCTTTTGCTTTTACTTCCGAAGGCGCCACCAAATGTGCACCTTTGGGCAAATTGTATGAATGGCCAACACGACCGCAATGCATGAGTTGTAAGAATATTTTGCCATTCTTCTTGTGTACTGCTGTTGTTACTTTTTTCCATCCAATTATTTGATCTTCGTTAAAAATACCAGGTATACGCGCATAACCCAACCCATTTGGAGAAGGGGAAGTTCCCTCGGTTATTATCAAACCAGCTCCCGAACGCTGTTCGTAATATTGTGCCATTAAATCGTTCGGGATATTTCCCAATGCCCTTGAACGGGTCATCGGTGCCATAACTATATGGTTCTTTAATTCTGAATTTCCGAGTTTATAAGTACTGAATAATTTATAATTTTCCATTCTATGTTTATTATATTTCATGAAAGAAACAACAAAACCAAAAATTGGTTCATTAAATTGATTTTTGAATTAGTTATAAAAGGGATTTGACAATATAAAATTCAAGTAGAATGCAGGGGAAATTAGTACCTTATAAAAAATATTTTGACGCTTTTTGGCAAAATATTTAATTATAACCTGATAAAGTATAATCAATTTGAAGCATAAAACAAAAAATCCATTTCGGCGGCGTGCTGTTTGAGCGAAGTCGAGGTACGAGACGGAGCGAGTTACTCCCTTTGGTCGTGAGAACGCTTCGCTAAGTTCACGCCGTCAAGCCTTTTTTGCTTACTTTTTTGGGCCAAAAAAAGTAAGAAGAAAAAAAATAAAAGAACGAATGTTTAAACAGATGAAATTTTATTCTCAAGGCATCCTGTTTGATTGTGGCTTGCCCACGTTGGGTTATAGGTTAAAATGTTTGATTGTTTCAGCAAAACCTTTGAGGTTATAAAAACCTCAAAGGTTTATCAGTCTATTCGACCCATCACCGGAAATTGTTCCCTTTCGAAAAATCCGGAAATATGAGTTTCTGAATCAAAAAAATATTGATAAATATTTTATATTTTTACCTGAAACAATAATTGTTAAGAACAACTTAAGTAAAATATTAAGCATGAAGAAATATCTTGAAAGTTTTAATAAATATTGGGTTGCCCCAACGATTGCAATAGTAGGCACTTTGCTGGGATTATATTTCAGTACAATAAAACAGAACCTGGAAAATCAGTCAATAAAAATTTCTAATACCGCGGAATCTATTGAATCCGAATTGAAGCAAAAAGAGTTCAATAACAGCCTGAAACTACAAATGTACAATGAAGTGAAGGATGCAATCCTGAAAAAAGATACATCGCTTCAAAAAGCTGTTATGCTAATTGTAAATGAAATGCTTGCCGATGACAGCATTTTCAGGGATAAATTATTAACATTATTGTTGGCCTCACCCAATACGGTTAATTCTTTGCGCACAGAACAAAGAAAAAATGATACAATTACCAGGTATTTTAGAATGGAAGAATCGCAGATTTCTGCCAGCAAATTTACGATTGACATTTTTTATCTTGACGACATTAAAACTGAAGCCAAACCCAGGGCTGAAAAAATTAAAAGTATTTTATCTGCAAAATATCCCGATTACAATGTCAGGGTGAGGTTGCTTCCCAGGAATATCAACGCACGCAACGGTTATCGGATTTCAGGTAATGAAATAAGATATGAGGAAAACGAAAAAGATATTGCAAATCAGGCTTTAAAACTAATCGAACAAAATAAAATATTTAGCGCCGAACAGCCAAAGCTTCAATTATCCCATCAAAATAGCCCAAAGTATATCAGCATTTTTGTCAGGAACATGTAAATAAAGAAATTAAAACCATTATTAAAATTATAATTATGGAAAAGGTAATTCTGTTTGTGATCTTAAGTATTCCGGTAATTTTAATCTCGTGGAAGCCTTTGCTTAAATTTAACAGCCATGGCTTTTATCGTTTTTTTAGCTGGGAATGTATAATATGGCTTTTGGTTAGTAATTACAGGTTCTGGTTTGACAACCCATTTAATGTTGTGCAAGTTATTTCATGGATACTATTAATTGCTTCGATTTATCCATTAATTGTTGGTGTCGTACTTATAAAAAAAGTCGGGAAACCGCAATCCGAGAGGGAAGAAGCCGGGCTTTATAAATTCGAAAGGACAACAGAGCTTGTTGATTCAGGTATATATAAATATATTCGTCACCCTCTATATGCTTCGTTACTGTTATTGACCTGGGGAATATTGTTGAAAAACATAACTTCAGCACTATTAATAATATCAATATTATCATCAATTTTTCTTTATTTAACAGCCAAAGCAGACGAAAGTGAATGTTTGAAATATTTTGGTGATAAATACCGTGAATACATGAAACGAAGCAAAATGTTTATCCCTTTTTTATTTTAATACTAAAAAAAATGGTTATTCGTCAAAAGTAGTGGAAACCCGATAATGTAACAAAATTAACTACAATGAGCTGCGAAGCATTAAACAAAGTTCCATATCGCTCTTGGACTGTTTGAACAAAGCCGATAGGCGGAGTGAGTTTCCATGGGCAAGTCTTTTTTGGTTACCTTTTTGTAACGACAACTTAGAACCCTGAATGAGATCAGAAAACTGGACAGGCAAATACCAATAATTGCATTAACTGAATACGCGCTTGAAAGCGAAAAAATCGAAATCCTTAATAATCCGTATAATGACTACCTTACTAAACCATTAAAGCAAGAAATGCTTATTGAGTCCATTGAAAAAGTAATCCATAACTTTAAAAGCTAATTTTCTCATTTTTAAATTCGAGTTTGTAATGCAGGTATGATGGAAACTTTATTATTTTTTGATATTTGAATGCACTCCAAAAAGTCTTTTATGGCCACCAAAGCACAAAAACACTAAATTCCACCAAAATTAGAACACAAATTATCAGTCTTTTGTGAATTTTGGTGCCTTAGTATTTTAGTGGCATTCTTTGTTTTTTATTTTTTCGGAGCAAACAAATATTATGAATCAATGTCGTTTAGTTAAGTATACAAACCTCACCCTAAATTTAGCGAAGCGATCTCAACGAAGTTAATCCCTCTCCAATTGGAGAGGGACTTGCCCCTTCTCCGATTGGAGAAGGGGTTGGGGATGAGGTTTTTTCGTAATTAGGATTCATAATTTTTCTTAACTAAACGACATTGTATTATAAATTATCAATATATCCGTCTTAAAATTCATAACATCCTCAATATTTTCTTTACGATATAATATTTTTAACAATGTCATAATCCAAAAATTACTATTTTTAAAAAATAATAAAAAGCCTGCATTAAACTTTTATTGTTTTATAACGTTATTATATTAATAAAACAAACTGAAATTTTCATTATGAAGAGGTTGGTTTTTTTATTTAGTTTTATTGTACTAACTATGGGCATTTATTGCCAGGAAAAGCAATATCTGTTTACAAATATCAGCAAAACCCAGGGGCTTTCACATAACCGCGTTCTAACCTTTATACGAGACCGTAAGGGTTTTCTTTGGGTGGGCACGAACAAAGGGTTGTGCCGGTTTGATGGATATTCATTTAAAGTCTTTAAAAACGACCCAAAAGACAGCACATCGCTAAAAGATAATATAATTAATAATCTGTTCGAAGACAACACAGGTAAATTATGGGTTGCCACAGGTGATTATCTTGATATTTTCGATCCTGAAACTGAGACATTTTCGCACCAGCAATATTTATTTAATAAACGTGTACAAGTTCCGGTTGCGTCCAGGTGGTTTCATTTTTACGACAAAAATGGGAATATAATTTATGTAAATGACAGGACAGGTATATATAAATACTCCATTTCTACCGATTCGGTTTTTCAAATCAGGTTCCCTTACATCGATTCAGCTAAGACTATTACCTATGCTGATATAGACAAAAACGGGAATATCTGGATTGCATGTTCCAATTCCTTCCTTTATAAATTGCATTTTGATAATTATGCCATTATCGACAGTATTAAACTAATGCATAAATTTCATAATTCTTATCGTTTTATAACCGACAATGACAACGATTTATGGGTATTCGATAAAGACAATGCTTCCGGAGTTATGTATATAAATCCTGAAACAAAAAAAATAAAGATTATTAATACTGAATCACAATATTGCAAATTAAATACAAATTCAGTTACCGGAATAGTTCAGGACGAAACAGGTTTGATTTGGGTTTCAACAGATCATGGCGGGGTTAACATTATAAATAAAAAAGATTTAAAAATTAGTTTTATAATGAATAATCCTTTTAATGAAAGGAGCCTATGCGATAATTCAATTATTTCGATTTACAAAGACTATCAGGGTTTCATCTGGTTAGGATCGTTTAAAAGAGGTTTTAGCTATTTTCACACATACCTCTTCAATTTCAATTTATATAAAATTAAGTTGGAAAACAGTAAAATTGCGGGTTATAACGATATCGACAACTTTGCTGAAGATAAAAAAGGGAACATTTGGATAGGAACTAATGGAGGAGGTTTAATTTATTTTGACAGGGTTAAAAACACATTTGAGCAATTTGTTAATAACACGGAGAACCCAAACAGTCTTAGCAACAATATTATTATCGGGATGTTCATCGATAAAAAAAACAGACTTTGGGCAGGCACATATTTTGGAGGATTGAATTTATTTGAGAACGGAATCTTTCATCACTATAAAAATATTCCAGGCAACATATCAAGTATTTCCGATGACAGGGTTTGGGATATTTGTCAGGATAAGGATGGGTATCTTTGGATTGCGACCCTTTTGGGAGGTGTAAATGTTTTGGACCCGAGTACAAAGAAAGTTATCCGTCATCTTACCTGGAAAGGAGATTCGACAGTAAATTCAAACCTTGTATTTTCTATCATAGAAGATAAAGACAAAACGATGTGGTTTGCTACAATTGCAGGATTAAGGACTTATAACAAAATCACAAAAAAATCAGATTTATTTGTTCACAACGAAAATAATCCCAATAGTTTAAGCAAAAATTTTATCTACTCAGTAAGGGAGGACTCTCGGGGAATGATATGGGCTGCCACTACAGATGGGTTAAACATGTACGATAAAACTTCCGGGACATTTAAAGTTTTCAAAGAGGAAGACGGGTTGTCGTCAAATTTGGCCCTGACAATTGTCGAAGACAATAACCATAATATCTGGGTAAGCACATCGAATGGTTTATCGAACATAATAATAACCGATACAAAAAAAGCAGAAATTTATAATTACACAATAAAAAACTATGACATATTCGACGGATTACAAAGTAACGAATTTAATGAGAAAGCTGTTTATAAAACCAGCAAAGGAGAACTATTGTTTGGTGGGCCAAATGGCTTCAACTTATTTAACCCTGACGATATAAAAATTAAAAATCTTAATTCTGAAATAGTTTTTACAGATTTTCAGCTTTTTAATAAAAGCATTAATAATAAAGATTTTGTTAACGGCAAAAAAATATTGACCAAATCATTTGCCTTTACAAAAGAAATAAAATTAACCTACAATGAGAATGTATTTACAATCGGGTTTGCAAATCTGAACTTTTTTCATCCCGAAAGACATAAGTATAAATACATTTTAGAAAATTTTAATAACAACTGGCTGCTCACAGATGGCAATAACCGCCGGGCAACGTTTACCAACCTCGACCCGGGAACTTATGTTTTCAGGGTCGTAAGTACCAATACCGATGGCTCGTGGAATACAAACGAAGCGCGGTTGGCCATAACTATTTTACCGCCCTGGTGGAAAACTATTATTTTCAGGATTATAGTTTTAATCCTGATTATTTCATTTGCCTTATTATTTTATCTTAACAGGATTCGAAGATTAAAGAAAATGCAGGTTTTGCTGGGACAAAAAGTCAAAGAGCGCACCAATCAATTGTTAGAAGCAAATACATTGTTAGAAGAACGACAGGAAGAAATCAGCATTCAAAACGAAGAACTGTCAAGACACCGGAACCAACTTGAAGAATTGGTTAAGGAAAGAACTTCAGAACTTGAAAAAGCAAAAATCAAAGCTGAAGAATCAGAAAAACTAAAATCAGCATTCCTTGCGAACATGTCGCATGAGATTCGCACGCCAATGAATGCTATCGTTGGTTTTTCATCAATGCTGGGCGACGAAGATATTACAGAACAACAGAGAAGGGAGTTTATTAACATTATCAATATAAATTGTGATTCATTGCTGGTTCTAATAAACGACATCCTCGACCTTTCAAAAATTGAAGCAAATCAGGTTACAATTTACAAAACTAATTTTAATTTCAGTTCAATTTTAATTGAACTTGAAGGTTTATTTGAGATAAATAAAAAGGAAAATATTGAAATTATTTTTGTAAATAAACCAGATAAAAAGGATTTGTTTCTATATAACGACCCTACAAGGTTCAGGCAGGTAATGTCAAATCTTTTAGATAATGCAAGAAAATATACTGAAAAAGGATATATTAGATTTGGTTATAAAATAAAAAACGAGTCAATAGAATTTTTTGTAAGCGATTCAGGAATAGGTATTAATAAGGCCGACGCTGAGAAGTTATTCAGCCATTTTTATAAAATCGAAACCAATAGCAGAAAACTATATAGCGGGACAGGCTTAGGCCTAGCAATATGTAAAAGGATTGTCGAATTAATGGGTGGCCAAATATTTCTTGAATCTGAATTTGGCGTAGGAACAACATTCTATTTTACTTTGCCATTAATTTCCAATAATCAGACTCAACAACAGGAAGCTACTTCGAAAGAACACAAGCCGCTTAAATTAATCCAAAACCTTAATATTCTTGTTGCAGAAGACGAACCTGCCAATTTTAGCTTAATTAAAAATTTATTACGCTTGTACAATTGTACTATAACCTGGGCACATAATGGCAGGGAAGCTGTTAATTATGTTAAATCTCTTCAAAGCTTCGATAACCTGCTTGTGTTAATGGACATCAAAATGCCCGAAATGAACGGAATAGAAGCCCTTAACGAGATTAGAAAGATTGACAGGTACATACCTGTAATTGCCATCACTGCTTACGCGCTTGAAAGTGAAAAATTTGAAATACTGAACAATTCTTTCAACGATTATCTTACAAAACCATTAAGGCAGGAAATGCTTATTGAATCAATTGAGAAAGTTATTCATAACTTTAAAAGCTGATTATTTATTTTGAAAATTGAGTTAAATAAGTCGGTTTTATGTAGAATATTTTATAAAACTTATCGGCAGTTTGGAATTTAAAGAAAATTTTAACACAGAGTTACTGTATAGCCATATTTGAAATTTTTTGGAGAAGCTATTATGCTAAAAGCCATTTTTAAAATTCTGTTTTAGAGAAGGCAATGAGAACACTGAGTAAAAAATCGCATGCGATTTTTTTAATCTCGGTGGCCTCTGTGTTTTCTCCGTTATCAGAAAATCAATCAAAGCTAATGTTTCAAATGGATGTAATTAACAAATTAAAAAGATGGATATCTCTCTGTGTTTAATTTTAAAATCCCAAAACACCTTCTTATATTTGAAAGAAAAAAGATGAAGAATATTAACAACTTTTGGAAAGCAACAATTATGGCATCAATATTTTTAAATTTTACTCCAACTTCTTTTAGCCAAGGCCAGGCCGAAGGTGGGAAACTGATAATGAGGGACCAAATTGACCCAAAATACACATGGGACCTGAAAGACATATATGCCACCGATGAATTGTGGGAAAAGGATTTTAAATGGGTTGAAGATAATATTCCCAATTATAAAAAATACGAAGGCAGACTTGGAAATTCCGCAAACGAACTTTTTGCTGCTGCAAAATTTGACGACTCAATGTCAATCAAACTTGAAAGGTTATATTTATATGCTTCGTGTTCGAAAGACCTTGACCTTTCCAATTCAATTAGTTTAGCAAGATATGACAGGATTAGCCAACTGGGTTCTAAAGCAGCTGTAGCCGGATCATTTATCAGACCTGAATTGTTGGCCATACCAAAAGAAAAAATAGACAAATTCCTGGAAGAATCTGAAGGATTGAGAATTTATAAACATCAGATTGAAGATTTATTTAGGTCGAAAGAACATACTTTGCCTAAAGAACAGGAAGAAATATTGGCACGTTCAAGCGAAATCAGAAGGTTGCCTGAAAATGCCTTTAGCGTATTTACCAATGCCGATATGCAATTTAAAACAGTGAAAGACCCATTAGGAAATGATATTCAACTTTCGGCCGGCAGGTATAGGCCGCAATGTATTCGCCTGACAGGGCTTATCGCGAAAGGGTTTACAAAGGTTACCTGGCGTCTTATGTCGATTTTAGAAATACCCTCGCAACACTTTTCAACGGTGAAATTAAAACCCATATTTTTTCTGCTCAATCGCGAAAATTTAATTCGTGCCTCGAATCTGCCCTTGACGGTAACAATATTCCCGTTTCAGTTTACAAAAATCTGGTTAAAACGGCAAACGACAACCTTGCCCCATTGTACAGATGGAGAAAAATAAGGAAGCAGGTTTTAGCATTGCCCGATTATCACCGCTACGATGATATGGTTACACTTTTTCCGGCCGTAAAAAAAGAATATACTTACGACCAGGCAGTTGAAATTGTTAAAGAAGCGCTAAAACCTTTAGGCACCGATTATATTAAAAACCTCTCGACTGCTTTCGACAACAGGTGGATAGATGTTTATGAAACTAAAGGAAAAATGTCTGGCGCCTATTCCTCTGGCGTTAGTTTTGGTGTTCATCCTTATGTTCTACTAAATTGGAACAACCAGTTAGATGATGTTTTTACGCTGGCACATGAGATGGGACACAATATGCATTCATATTATACCGAAAAAAACCAGCCTTTCCCCTACGCAAATTATTCAATTTTCGTGGCAGAAGTTGCCTCAACCTGCAACGAAGCATTGCTGCTCGATTATTTGATCAGGAAATCAGATACAAAAGAAGAAAAACTGGCTTTAATTGAAAAATATATTATGGAAATTGTTTCCACTTTCTACAGACAGGTTTTGTTTGCTGAATTTGAAATGGTTACACATGAGAAAGCTGAAAAAGGAGAAGCACTTACTGCCGAATCGTTAACACAGCTTTTTAAAGAAATATCTTTAAAATATTGGAGTACAGATATGGCCGATGATGAAGAAGAAGGTTATTCCTAGGCATCCCGCATTTTTATATGAATTTTTATGTTTATCAATATGCTACAAGTTATGCAGCTTCTCAGGTGCTTGCTGAAAAAATAATAACCGAAAAACAACCTGCTGTCGATAAATATTTAAAATTCCTCAAATCCGGAAGTTCCGAATATCCAATTGCCATACTAAAAGAAGCAGGGGTGGATATGAACTCCCCTGAACCAATAATAAATACCATCAATAAGATGAACGAATTGCTTGACCAAATGGAGAAACTATTGGCGGAAAAATAAAAAGTTTTTCATGTATTAAAAGCATTACTAAAACTGATTAACACCTTTTTACTGCGCTAAACGCGATACATTAATAAAGTCATATTGAGTGTAGTCGAAATTTGATAAATTACTCAATAATAAGTATTTAAAATATACTTTTATAATAATTATCGCAAACAATCAAAATTATCTAACTATTCATTTTTAATATGGATTAATGTAAAACTTTTTCCTCATTCATCTGTTAATATAAATACTTATTTTTTAGTTGAAAACGAAAGAAACGACTATTTAATATTTTGCATATACTTTTCTCAAAATAATATATTACAAAACATTAAAATCAAAAACTATGAAAAAGCTAATTTTTTTTACAGCATTAAGCATCTGGCAAGTTGCTTCATTTGCTCAAACCAAATGGAATGTGGATTTTGCACATTCGTCAATAAAATTCACCGTTACACACCTGGTAATCTCAGAAGTAGATGGGATGTTTAAATCCTATACCGGTTCGGTTACATCAAACAATCCGGAATTCAGCGATGCAGTAATCGATTTTACAGTCGACGTTACCAGCATTAGCACCGACAATGACATGCGCGACAAACATCTTAAATCACCAGATTTTTTTGATACTGAAAAATTTCCACAAATAATTTTTAAAAGCACATCATTTAAGAAAGTTTCCGGGAATAAGTACGAACTCGATGGAACAATCGCACATGCACGCGCCCCGGCACGTTCCAACCGAGTTCTCGTTTCGACACTTCAATGATGGCTCCCCCGCACCATCACAGTGTCTCCACCTTGTCCTGTCGACAGCTGCTGGCGGCGGATTCGCGGCCACGACCACCGGTCCAGAGTAGGCGCCAGTGCCCGCGATCGCCATCAGGCGTCGATGGCCTTGCTGTGTGCGACCAGAATGGCGGCCGGATCGAGAGAGGTGGCGCTTCGACTCCATGAACGCGCGTTTGACATGGTTAATGAGCGCAGACGCGCCCCCGGCCCTGGAGGGCATCCGACTTGATGGTGTAGATGCGTTGCATGACCGTGTTATCGGCGCATCGACGTCCGTGTTAAATGTGCACGCGGCAGGCACGACACAGTATGCCATTAGAGGCCTCCAGAGGAGCTGCGTGGCGTCGGGGTTGAAGAACGCGTCCTTCTTGTCGTTGATAGCCGAGATCGCAGCGAAGCCAAACATGACGGCCTTGGACGGGTTATCGACTGCGTCTGCGACAGCCGCAGGGCGCGCGTACACGAGCTTGTCCATCGAGGTCGTCGCTGACAGCGGGGGATGCCAGGAGGCGACCGACCTCGCGACGTGGCTCAGCAGCGTTATCGACCGAACGCGAAGGCCTGAGCGGCAAAAGACCGCGTGCGCAAATGCAGCCGCCTCGGCAGCCTCACCGACCGCACCCCGGCAGCGTGTATACTCCGTGACCAAGGACGTCGCGCCTCACCAGTAGTCTGGCTGCGCGCGTGCGCCGTTCCCGCGGACAGCGGCCTCCTCATGAGGCGTGCATGGGCAGCGCGCCTCGCGTGGATCGTCGTCGTCTCGCTCTGACGGCGAGGCGGCCAGCGCAGGGTGGTTGGCCCCGGGTCGGCGGTGCCGGAACCTCGTCGTCCGGCGGCCACGCCTCCGTCGCTCGTGCCGCGTGAGGATCAGCGGACGCTCATCGCGACTGCAGCGCTGACATCATCCACCATTACGGATAGTTGACCACCGGTGATCAGCCGTGCTGTCACCGGCCTCCGCGCTCGGTCGCGCGGATGGCATCACCGTGCTGACTGGCGAGCGGCGCCTCCTACTCTACCGTGCATGCCGGGTTGCGCGTACCTGCGCGGGAGTAGCGACACACCCTGGCACGGTGGTGCGGTCGTTTGTCTGCTTCGCTGGGCGCGCGGGGATGATTTATAGTATTCGCGACCTGCGCGCTTGATATATCGACACCCATACGGTCTATCAACCGCGCGGTGTATCACCCGTGTCTGACCGGGGCATCGACTGGGTCGCGCGGATTGGCATCACCGTGCTGACTGGCGAGCGCGCCTCTACTCTACCGTGCATGCCGGGTTGCGCGTACCTGCGCGGGAGTACGACACACCCTGGCGACGGTGGTGCAGTCGTTTGTCTGCTCGCTGCGCGCGGGGATGATTATGCTGGTCTCTTATCGCGACCTGCGCGCTTGATATACATCGACACCCATACGGTCTATCAACCGCGCGGTGTATCACCCGTGCTGACCGGCATCGACTCGGTCGCGCGGATTGGCATCACCGTGCTGACTGGCGAGCGCGCCTCTACTCTACCGTGCATGCCGGGTTGCGCGTACCTGCGCGGGAGACGACACGCCCTGGCACGGTGGTGCGGCCTGGCTACCTTTGCACACGCATCGGCGAGCGCAAAATCCATCACCAATGCGGCGAATTCCATGCATCGCCATCGCGCAAGGACACCGTGTGTGTGGCTGCCAACCAGCTCGCGTCTTGGTCGCTTGCTGGGGGTTTTCGTGCATGGTTGGCGCAGCCACAAAACCTATGCTAACGGGGAAGCGGTAGCGCGCCTGCTTTTACTCGAGTCATCAGGGCTTATCGAGCCCACGGACTTCCCGCGGGCATCGATGTTTGCGTTGCAGCATTTCGCCATCTTCATAGTACGGTGCATACTCGAGTTCTGCCTTGATAGAAGCCTCGAGTTGTGTCCTCTATATCGGGCGGATATCGTTGCTACCTCGTTGCTACCAGCTTTAGCGCACTTCCCGACCACGTGAGGCTCGAGACCCCC
>CAVSGB010000008.1:0-7894 GCA_963726845.1 uncultured Bacteroidota bacterium
CCCCCCCCCCCCCCGTCTAGATCTATTTGATGGCGCCATCAGTCTGCTTCCATTTGATGCTTTGCTCACTTCGGACAGCCTTCCAAAACAATCAGATTACGGAATGTTACCTTATATTTTATATAAATACACCATAAGTTATGCTTATTCTGCCGAATTATTTTCCATGCTGCAACAAATGAGACCGGCGGTTACCGATGGTGTCCTGGCGTTTGCCCCGGAGTACAAAAATTTTCTATACACAGGCCCGGAGTTTATCGAAAAAATCCGAAACCTTGATTTTAAGCTCCCTGCCCGGATCGCAGGAAGAGGCCGGGAATATTTCCAAAACTTTTGGAGGAAAAGCCATAACCGGAAAGCAAGCGACCGAAGAATTATTTAAAAAACATACTAGCGATAATAAAATTCTTCACCTTGCTACGCATACCATTATTGATAATGAGTATCCGATGTATTCAAAACTTGTATTTTATTCAACCAAGAATACAGCTGAAGACGGATTTTTAAACACTTACGAAATTTACAACCTGAATTTAAAAACACCGCTGATTGTTTTGAGCGCATGCAATTCAGGCTATGGAAAGTTAATGAAAGGCGAAGGTTTAATAAGCCTGGCACGCGGGTTTATTTATGCCGGTTGTCCGAGCATGGTCATTACTTTATGGAATATTGCAGACAGAAGCAGTTCAAACCTTATGCAATTGTTTTACCGTAACCTCAGCCTAAATCAAAACATTGATAAATCGCTGCAAAATGCCAAAATAGAATACATTCAAAATTCGGATCAACGCCTGGCACATCCCTATTACTGGGCAGGCTTTATCGAAACAGGCAAAACATCGCCAATCGTGAAAATCAAAACGTCAAACTGGCAAAAATGGCTGATCCTATTTTCGGGTGAAATTTTAGTTGTTTTTGGGTTAACTGCATATTTTAAAAAAAGAAGTTAATCAGGTTATTCGTCATTATTAGCCTCTAAGTAAACATCTGATTTTTCTATGTACAATCGGAATTGTTAATAAAATTATTATCGAAATTATTATTGCAGGTAGTAAATAACCGATGCCGATTTTACCTTTGAGAGATTAATAAAATTAAAATAAGTGACCGATTACTTAAAAGATTTGAACGATGCCCAGTGCAATGCTGTTGTTTATAATGAAGCTGCCTTCATTGGTAATTGCGGGAGCTGGTTCTGGTAAAACCCGTGTACTTACTTATAAAATTGCATATCTGTTATCGCAGGGCATGAATGCACGCTCGATACTGGCACTTACATTTACCAATAAGGCAGCTAAGGAAATGAAAGAGCGTATTGCAAAACTTGTTGGTCCCGATTTGGCGCGCAACTTATGGATGGGAACTTTCCATTCCATCTTTTCAAAAATATTGAGAATTGAATCTGCAACAATTGGGTTTAGTTCGAATTACACCATATATGATACTGCCGATTCGAAAAGCGTCCTTAAATCTGTCATGAAAGAACTGAACATTGATGACCAGATTTATAAAGTCAACGAGGTGCTTAACCGAATCTCAATGGCTAAAAACAACCTGGTAACACCGGCAGGATATTTTGCCAATGCTGTAATCATGGAACAGGACAGGGCATCGCGTAAACCCAGGATTGCTGATGTTTATAAACTTTATTGCCTGCGGTGCCGAAAAGCCGATGCGATGGATTTCGACGATTTATTGCTGAATACGAACCTTTTGTTCCGCGATTTTCCTGATATTCTGGACAAGTATAGGCATATGTTTAATTACATTCTAGTTGATGAATACCAGGATACCAATTTCTCACAATATTTAATTGTGAATAAACTGGCATCGTTGCATAAAAATGTCTGCGTGGTCGGCGATGATGCCCAAAGCATCTATTCGTTCCGGGGGGCTAAAATTGAAAATATCCTGAATTTTAAAAACGATTATCCCGAATACAAACTTTTTAAACTCGAACAAAATTACCGTTCAACACAAACCATTGTAAATGCCGCAAATAGTATTATTGCCAAAAACAAAAGCCAGATCCATAAAAATGTTTGGTTTGCTAATGAAAAAGGCGAAAAAGTAAAACTTGTCAAGGCCGAAACAGACCAGGAAGAAGGATTTATCGTAGCCAACAGTATTCTCGATACGCGAATGGAAAAGCAATTGTCGCACAAACAATTTGCTATTCTTTATCGTACGAACGCTCAAAGCCGCATTTTCGAGGAAGCATTGCGAAAAAGTAATATCCCTTACAAAGTTTATGGCAGTTTATCATTTTATCAGCGAAAAGAAATTAAAGATTTGCTCGCTTATTTCAGGTTAACTGTAAATAAGAACGACGATGAGGCGTTGAAAAGGATAATAAACTACCCGATGCGGGGAATTGGGAATGTTACGGTTGACAAAATCGAAGAATTTGCCAATGCAAATGAAAAAAGCATGTGGTCGATAATTTCGGGCGATGAAGTGCACGGACTTGGCCTAAACCATGGAGCAACCCAGAAAGTTATTGGTTTTTGTGAACTCATCAATAGCTTTTCATCGAAACTTTATTCCACTGAAGCTTACGAGCTTGCCCTGCTTATCGCCAAAAGCGCAGGTATTTTAAACGACCTCAAATCGGAAAATACCTACGAGAGTATAAGCAGGATGGAAAATATTGAAGAACTTCTGAATA
Source organism: uncultured Bacteroidota bacterium (assembly GCA_963726845.1). Lineage (GTDB taxonomy): Bacteria > Bacteroidota > Bacteroidia > Bacteroidales > DTGW01 > CAVSGB01. The sequence continues at coordinate 2,669 of CAVSGB010000008.1, forward strand.
GTATCAAAGAGTTTTCTGATACAAATAAAAATGAAAGTTCATTGGTTACGCTCGACAGATATCTTGAAAATGTTGCTTTGCTGACCGATGCCGATACCGAAAAAAATGAAGACCGCGATAAAGTCAGCCTGATGACAATTCATTCGGCAAAAGGTCTTGAATTCGAATACGTTTTCATTGCAGGTGTTGAAGAAGATTTATTTCCTTCAAAAATGGCATTGACGTCACAAGAGGATTTAGAAGAAGAACGAAGGTTATTTTACGTAGCTTTAACACGCGCCGGAAAACAAGCAGTTGTTTCGTATGCTTCCCGTCGTTATAAATGGGGCACACCTGCAATGTGCATTCCAAGCAGGTTTATTAAAGATATTGAAGAAAAATACATAGACCGACCATTGGAACCGGTTTCCGAACAAGAAGATTTGTTCGGTTTTGATAATAATAACAATAAACCATTTGAGAAAAAAAACAGGGAACCGGCATCCACTAAATATAAACAAAATCATGTTGTAAAAACGGAACCGCCTTTAAACCTGAACAAAAAACTGGTCGATATAAAAACCGCTTCACGTCAGCAGGTCGCCAACAATGAACAATTCGATGCGGACGATACTTCAAAAATTAAATCAGGGATGATAGTCTATCACCAGCAATTCGGATCAGGGAAAGTTGTCAATATTGAAGGGGCTGTTCCAAATTCAAAAGCAGTAGTATTTTTTGAAGGCGCAGGAGAGAAAAAACTTTTACTTAAGTTCGCGAGGTTGAAAATATTGAAAAGTGAAGATTTATAGCCTGATTTCAGAAATTTAATCCAGTTTCCGGTCTCCAGTTTCCGGGTTCCGTTATTATTTATTTCTCTATTTTCAACATTAATTCTTTTGCCTTCACACCATAAAACCTATCGTTGTTTATCAGCCAAGTAAGGTGCTGTATGGCATTTTCGGAATTATTAAGCTTTAGCCAGGTAAGGGCACAATACCATTGGGCCTGTGGGTAGTATGGATTTGCGGGATTTTTAATTACTTTATTGAAGGATTCTACTGCAGCAGAAAAATTGCCAATTTCAATTGATGCAATTCCTTTGTAAAAATAAGCCATTAGCATAGATTCGTCAGCTTCAGTGACCTTTGAAAAAAGCTCTACGGCTTTTTCGAAATCATGGCTTTCGTATGCCTGGAAAGCCAGATAAAGATTATTTACCACAACCTGATCGGAACGAGTTGAAAAATCGTTTTGGTAAGTCTTATAATATTGCGAAAATATTTCATCATAATTAGTAAGGGATGAATTATAGAATAATCGTGTTACTCCAAATACTCCAATTATTATAGCAATAGAGGCAGCTATTGCATAAATATAGCCCTTGCGAAAAAAAGGTTTTACTTTATTGTAACCTGTTCCAATCTCAGTATCAATATGTTCCTGATGCACTTTCAGCAAAGTATTCCTGAAATGTGCGGTTTCCTCATCTTTGAGATACAAATCGATATCGTGCTCAATAAAAGCATACTGACTTGTTTCAGGAATGAAATGCCCTTCATATTCTTTGTTATTGCCATTTGCAGGTTGACCATTACCATCGTGTGTTTTGGTCGTTATCCTTAGCTTTTTCATTTTTCAATTTTTTAAATTGAGGATCTTTAATTATAAGTGCTATCAATCTGTTCTTGCAACGCAACCGTCTGTTTTTTGTATGCTGTTCGCTACTGAATTGCATAATATTGGTTACTTCTGCAATACTGCTATCTTCTAAAAAAAGTTTGATAATTTTTTTACAATCATTGGTTAAATTTTCAAAGTGCTTCCAAACTAATTGATGTCTTTCATTATATAAAACCTCATTTTGAAAATCATCATTCTCATCTGGTACTTCTATTTCCTGAAAATCAGGAATTATTTTTTTTAATTTTCTTTTTCTTAATTCGTCATACCATAATCTTTTTGCAACTGAATAAAAATATGTACCAAAAGAAACAAATAAGTTTAGTTTTCCTTCTTTAGCTTTTCGATAAATTACCATCATGGTTTCCTGGAAGATATCAGCGGAATCATCATCATTCCCGCTATTCGTATTTATAAATTGCCGGATAACCTGGTAATTTTCCTTATAAACAGAACTTATAATTTGTTCATCACTATTCAATATTCCCTGGATGATCTCATCTACACTAATCCTATTCATCCTTATTCAAACATTAATTGATTTATTGCAAAAAAGTAACCCCTTTTTTTAAAAAAAATTGAAAAATTAATTCTGATACGGCAAATATATCTAATTAAAATTAGGATGAACTAAAATCATTTCGGATGATCTAGCATGATTGTCTGATTGAATGGAAAACTCTGCATTTTAAAAATTTAAAATTGCAGGTTAAAATTTTTTGCGGGTTTTAGATTTCGAGTTAAATATAATTTTTTTTTTGATAATGATAAATAATTTTATCAAAAAATAGTAAAAAATGGGAATTTCACTGGCATGTACACACCAAATTCCTGTCGCCGAAAGCATCATCTGTTCTTCCGGAATAAGGCCAGAATTTATTTTCACGTATCCAGGGTAATGGAAATGCGGCCTTTTCCCTACTATACTTATGTTTCCAGTTGTCATCAATTACTGAATCAGTCTGTGTGAGGTGAATTTTTAAGAACATTGTCTGTTTTGTCTGCTGTTCCATTCATAATTTCAGTTATTTCGTTATGAATACTAATCAAAGTCGATACAAACCTGTCAAGTTCCTGCAGCGATTCACTTTCAGTTGGTTCTATCATTAGCGTACCATGTACCGGAAAAGAAACCGTAGGAGCATGATAGCCATAATCCATCAAACGCTTTGCAATATCTATCTCGGTAATATCTGCAGATTGTTTGAAATTCCTGCAATCGAGTATCATTTCATGGGCAACTGTTCCATTTTTTCCTTTGAAAAGAACTTTATAATTATCTTTTAAACAAGCTGCAAGATAATTTGCATTTAAAATTGCATACTTTGTAACTTCTGTTAGCCCTGTACCACCAAGCATTTTTATATAAGCGTAAGAAATTATAGTAACAAGCGCGCTTCCCCAGGGAGAAGCAGAAACTGCCGTAACACCTTTATCGCCACCAACAGCTGCAAGAGGATGTGATGGTAAAAATTCGACCAAATGTTCTGCCACACAAATTGGCCCCATTCCCGGGCCACCGCCGCCATGCGGAATAGCGAATGTTTTATGAAGATTAAGATGGCAAACATCAGCTCCAATCAATCCTGGGCTTGTGAGGCCAACCTGTGCATTCATATTAGCCCCATCCATGTACACCTGGCCTCCGTATGAGTGAACAATGTCGGCCATTTCGTGTACACCGTCTTCGAAAACTCCATGCGTTGAAGGATATGTAATCATGATGCACGAAAGGTTTGCTTTATGTTGTTCTGCTTTAGTTTTCAAACTTTCAAAAGAAATATTTCCTTCGGAATCGCAGTCAACGACAACAACTTTAAGTCCTGCCATAGCAGCGCTGGCCGGATTTGTGCCATGGGCTGAGGCTGGCACAAGAACTATATTTCTATGCCCTTCTCCTTTTTGCTCATGGAATTTTCTGATCACCATCAGTCCTGCATATTCACCTGCTGCCCCGGAATTGGGTTGAAATGATACGGCACTAAACCCTGTAATTTCGCAAAGCCAGTTACCCAGATCATGGTAAATCTGATGATAACCTTCTACCTGATCGAGTGGGACAAATGGATGAATTGACCCAAATTCAGGCCAGCTGAGAGGCAGCATTTCGGTTGCAGCGTTAAGTTTCATCGTGCATGAGCCTAATGATATCATTGAATGGGTAAGTGAAATGTCCCGCCTTTCTAGTTTTTTAATATACCGCATCATTTCAGTTTCCGACCTGTAACTCTTAAAAACCTGTTGTTGCATAAATGTACCTTTACGTTTAAAAACAGGTTCGAACCAGGTTTTATGTTCATGCTCTTCAATTACAGAATACTTTTTAAATACAGCAACAGCAAATAATTCCAAAAGATTATTTAAATCTTCTAAATTGGTGCTTTCATCGATACTAACGCCAACACTTTTTTCATCAATATAGTTAAGGTTTATCTGCCTTTCCTCTGCAATAGCTTTTAATTCATCACTTGTAATGTCAGCAGGGAGTTTGATATTAAGGGTATCGAAAAAGTTCTTATTTACAATATAGTAGTTCATTGCAATAAGTTTCTCAGCCAGCAATCCGGTATAATTGTGAATTTTAAGCGCAATTTCAACAAGTCCTTCACTGCCATGATACACTGTAAACATTCCGGCCATAGTTGCCAATAAAGCCTGCGAAGTACAAATGTTCGAAGTAGCACGCTCGCGTTTGATATGCTGTTCGCGCGTCTGCAAAGCCATACGCAACGCTTGTTTCCCGGATGTGTCGAGCGTTACTCCTATTATTCTGCCCGGAATTGCCCTTTTATACCGTTCCAAAGTTGCAAAATAAGCAGCGTGAGGCCCACCATAACCCATCGGGATACCAAATCTTTGTGTTGAACCAACTACAGCATCTGCACCCCATTCCGAAGGTTGTTTTAAAATTGCCAGGCTCAGAATATCTGCAGCAACTACAACCTGTATATTATTTTTGTGGGCATAGGTTGTAAAGTTCGAATAGTCATTAATAGTTCCATCACAAGCCGGATACTGAAGCAATACTCCAAATATATTTTCAGCAAAATTAAAATCGCTGTACCTGCCAATCTCAAGTTTTATTCCCAATGGTCCCGATCGTGTTTTCAAAACCTCTATCGTTTGAGGAAAAACATTTTCATCAATGAAGAAAACATCACATTGGTTATTTGTCATTTCAGGCGGGCGGGAATTATAAAACATGATCATGGCTTCGGCAGCAGCAGTTGCTTCGTCTAATAAAGAAGCATTCGCGATTGGCATTCCGGTTAGTTCGGAAACCATTGTCTGAAAATTTAACAATGCCTCAAGCCGGCCTTGCGAAATTTCAGCCTGATATGGTGTATAGGATGTATACCAGGATGGGTTTTCGAATATATTCCGTTTAATAACAGAAGGTATATTGGTATTATAATAGCCAAGCCCGATATAAGTCTTGAAAATTTTATTTTTCCCGGCAATTTCAGAAATATGTTTCAGAAACCCGCTTTCAGAAATGCCTTCATCAATGTTTAATGGGTTTGTTAATCTTATGGAAACAGGTACTGTCTTGTCTATTAATTG
>CAVSGB010000009.1:0-4624 GCA_963726845.1 uncultured Bacteroidota bacterium
TGCTGATTTCTTATTGTACATTTGTGCAATGAGAGTAATTGCATTTAGAACATTAAGAGAATTTTATGAAAAATCAGAGTATTCAGATTCTGAGATTTCCATACGTTCATGGTATCATGATGCAAAGACTGCTGATTGGAGAAATTCGAATGAGCTTAAACAACAATATGTAAATGCAAGTATTGTAGGAGAAGGAAGAGTTGTATTTAATATTAAAGGCAATGCATATAGATTAGTAGTTGCAATTGATTATGAGTTCCAAGTAATTTTTATTCGATTTATTGGTACTCACAAACAATATGATAAAATTGATGCTAAAACTATTTGATAATGAATATTAGACCGATAAAAACAGAACAGGATTACAATAATTCAATCAAAAGGATTGAGAAATTGTGGGGTGCGAAAAGAGATACATTTGAAGGTGATGAGCTTGACTTACTTGTTACAATTGTTGAGTCATACGAGATGAAACATTACCCAATTCCAACTCCAGACCCAATTGAGGCAATTAAATTTAGGATGGAGCAAATGGGCATAACAAAAGCTGAAATGGTAAAATATCTTGGTAGCCAAAGTCGGGTAAGTGAAATTCTAAATAGACAAAGGAAGTTGACACTCAAAATGGTTAAATCTTTGTACAAAGGTCTTAAAATACCTGCTGAGATTTTATTAGCATGATTGATAAAATAAAACGTGCTATAACATCGGCTCACCAAACCATGCTGGGTTCAGAGGTTTCGCAAGCGCATTGCACGCGGGCATCGGTTTTGCTTGTGGACAGGGACGCGCACCGCACACCCGCACGGTTGGTAGCCGCAAGCGTTCGCCGCCCATTAACGCCAGTTGTTTTGTCAGTTTGATTTTGTGATTTTTTTGCTGACTAAATTTTCGGTTTTAATTTGATTTTGGATTTTAAATTTAAGCGGATAATTTGATTTTAATAATCGTTCTTTGATAATGGATTTCTGATTTTCAAGCTGGTTCAATTTGTATTAGGATTTTATGTCGTTTAATTATTAAAGTTTAATCAAGTTGCAATACTTGTAATTATTGACTTGTAAAAGGATTATATTCCGATTGTCAAATGATTTTAATAATGGTATAATTTTATAATGATTTTAAAAATAGGTTTGCCTTCGGCAAAGTTTTTTATAAATTGATTTCGGTTTTTGTTGATAGATTTGATATTATAATTTTGGATTTGGATTTATAATCAAGCAAATCCGGGCGATTTGATAATTTGTATTTGATTTTGGATTATTAATGGATTTTGATAAATTAGCAAATGATTTAAAATCGGCCAGTAAAATTTTCTTTTCATTGATAGCTTATTCCAAAATTTAAAGATTTGATAAAGAAGAAAAATAAAACGGGCGGCAACATCGGCTCACCGTCCATGCGGGTTTCAGAATGTTTGGAAGTTTATTTCACGTTGGCAGGTTTTGTGTCGGTGGATAAATTCGTTCTTCGCAATCCCGCACGGTCGGTAGCCGCAAGCGTTCACAGTCTATTAACCCCGATTTTTAAAAGTTATTAATAATATAAATATAATTTTTTTCGTTGTTAAATATTATCGGGGTTTTCCCTGCTTTTTGCCGCCCTCTGTCTGATGCCGCCTGTCTCCTTAGTTCTTTGAAACATTTGCATAAAGTGATAGACCGGGCAGCCTCCTCTGCGATGACGGTGGTATTTAGAAGGTCATTTAGTACCTGATAAGCTCGCAACAAAATTAAAGTGATCCGCTGCCCTAAGTGCCAGGTGAAAGATTAGACGGCGGCTACGTCACACGGGCTAACCCACGCAAAAACCATCCACGCTCAAGCCATGTTGCAAGTTTGGTCACCCAGTATACAGACAAGCTTTTAATTAGGGATAAACATGTCTGCCCACCGCACGTTATACTTGGATAAGATAATATGAGCATAAGTGTCATAATGATAAATATCAAGTTAATCAAGAGTTATGCTTTTTGATAAGTCATCACAAAGGGTCAATGATGTGCAACATTATCAATTTATGCTAAATTTAAAAATGGGTGAACAAGCCACCGCACCTGTAGAAATGCCACAGACTGTAACATCGGCTCATAAAGCATTGCCAATTAGATGATTTGCTAATTTATCCACTATGTCATACATTTGTAATGGGTAGGCATTGTAGCATTTTGCAATTGGCAACGCTTCATAGCCGAAAACGTTAGAGCCAATGCAAAGAACGGGCAGGCACTTATGATTTCAAAATATAATAAGGTAAATGGACATTGAATATCAAATATTAGAATTGGGGGATGATTTAAATCAGTTGGTTGCTTATAAAAGAAAATCCAGTGAATCATATTTTGAGAACTGTAAAAGTATTATTGATTCTTATCACTTTATTTATCAGCAATCTGAGACAGATTATACATTTGCCCTAAAATCAATAAGTAATACTCTTGATAATATAAATTTTAGTAGCAATCAATATATTGATATTTCTAAAGTAAGCAATTTATTAGTTGATTATACCAAAGTTTACATAGATTCATTAAAAAAGAGTGTAGATTATTATTCTGACTTGGATTTTATTTTCGGCAGGATACAAAATATTATAAAATTTGATTTTGAAGAAAATAAAACGAATAGTTCCAATTTTAATGCTTTGACATTTTTCAATATTGATGAAACTTTACATAGTCAGCTAATAGTAAAATTATTAGATCCAAAATCTGAACACGGTCAGGAAAAATTATTTCTAATAGAGTTTTTGAGATTATTAAAAATAGATGAACCCGAAAAAGGTGATTGGAAAATTACTGCTGAAACTGGAAGAATAGATATATTACTTAAACGTGATAACCCAGCAAGTGTGATAATTGTTGAAAACAAATCAAATAGAGCAATTGATCAGCAAAATCAGTTATATAGATATTGGTATAAAGAAATTTATCTTAAAACCAAAAAGGTAGATACAAGTTTTTATGAAAAGAATAGAAATAGATATAGGGTTATTTACATGCCTCCTGATTTATTCAAATATCCTGATATTCATTCAGTCCGAAAACCACAAGATGAAAATTGGTCAAAACTAATAGAACTTCCAGATAAAATGCCAGTCGAATATGAAATTAGACCTTTTAATGTTTTCGTTGTTCAATGGTTAAATAAATGTCTTGACATAATACCAAAAACCAATCATCGTATGATTGAGTTCTTGAAACAATATTTTGAAATTTGTAATAACCTTTAAATTGTACTATATGAAAAATGAACTAATTAGCCAAGCTGCTAAAATGTTTGAAAGCGAAAGTGTAGAAAAATGGAATGCTTTTATTGAGCTATGTTGGGGTCGAGGTGAAATTAGACAATTTTATTTTATGAAATTCCGATCTTCTATGCTCACACATTTCTCTAAAGGAATCATTAATCCATGGGATTTTGTCTCTATTAATCAAGAGCAGTATAGGTGGTTCATTAAGGATTATAAACATGATTCCATTGTTCTTTTATGGGATGTTAACAGACTTTATTTATGGTGTAATCCATCTTTAGTTAAAGTAGATGAAGCTACTGATCTTTTAAAGACCCCATATTTTGCTCCCATTATAAGTTGTTTTGATTCATGTGATATTATTGGTAATGGCGGTCAAAGAGAATACTTATATGGTGAAACTCATAGGTACAAGTTTAATGAAACTGAATTTATTCAAAGAACAGATAATGAACAAGGATATTTGGAACTTTCTTGGTACGCTGGAAATAAAACAAATGAATTAATTAATCAAATAGCCGACAAAGTGAATAAATTTCGTACCCCAGAAATTACAAAACTCATGATAGACTTAAATGAGAAATGTAAAAGATAAAATGCACATGGCTCTAACATCGGCTCACAAACAATGCGGGTTTCAGAAGGTTTGAAAGCGCAGTGGCACGCGTGCAGCGGCATTGCCAGCGGACAGTGACGCACCTCGCACTCCCGCACTGTTAGTAGCCGCAAGCGTTAGGCAACATTGTCTCCCAGCATTTATTGACAATTGAATTTTAAAAATTGATAGTTTTATTTAAATAAATAATTCCATGATAAAAAATATATCTGTTTTGCTTTTTTCTTTGTTGATACTTTTATTGACCTCATGTGATAAGAAAGATTCAAATATTAGTAATTTGATTGGAAATTGGCAAAGCACAAAGATTGATTCTCTAATTCAATATATTATTCCAAACAAAGACAATACTTTTCAAACTGGAGATTTTAAAAATAATACACTAGAGATTAATGATAATGGATCATTCACTTTGATAGAGTTAAAAGATACAATTTATGGTAACTGGACTCAGTATCAAAATGATTCTTTAAGGTTAAAAAATAAAAATATTCACGGAAAATATCTTTTTGATTCTAAAATTGCATTTATAGATAAAAATAATTTGACAATAAGTTATACATATGGGTTTGAATCTGTAACTTTAAATATGTTTGATGACAGCAGTCATGTAGTTGAAAATACAATAAATAATATTAAGATTTATTATAAGCGAAAATAACAACGTTGCCTAACATCGGCTCATATAAAATGCGGGTTGTAGTGGGTTTGCAAGTTCAGTGCTTTCTAATTATATTTGTGTAGTGGGTTTTATTC
>CAVSGB010000010.1:0-8701 GCA_963726845.1 uncultured Bacteroidota bacterium
AATCCATTTTATATAACTTTAATTTTTATAAATCAAATTCAAATTTCAATAAATAGAAATAATCTGAATGTTCTTTATTATGGGTTGTAACGTTCCTCGGCTATGTAAAGTGCGGGATTTACTTGCAGGATAAATCCCATTACACAAATATAATTAGAAAGCACTGAACTTGCAAACCCTCTATAACCCGCATTTTATATGAGCTGATGTTAGGCACAGCAATTTATTTGATTATATATTACAAATATAATTCATATAGATTAATATACAATGTGTCAAGTCTATTTTGACAAGAATTGAACCAAAGTATCGGATATTTTATCAGAAGCATTTTGAAATGCTTTATTAGAGGCAGAATCCCAATCCGAACCGCCGCCTTTACAATCCTGAATTTTGTTTTGATAAATAGTATTCCCTGATAAATTATCAATTAATTCTAGAGTTGCATCCACATATACAAATTGCAATCCACTTACATTTTTACCATGAGTATTACACGATATTTGAATTTGATAACGCGCAATATTTTCATTTGTAGTAAATTCAAATCCAGATTTTGCCAATACCTCCTTTAATTTAGAAGGAATAATGTTATTGCAATATTCATTTTGAGAGATATAAACAGGAATTTTCTTTACTGTTAAAACAAACTCGGAAGATGGCACTACAAAATCTACACTTTTTTTTGCAATATCTATAGTGTCTGAATTAATTAATGCCTGCAAATCAAATTTTGAAATAATGTGCTTCTCTTTTACAGATGATGGAAGTTTATTCAATATTAAAGTTGCATGACTTGATTTGTCAGTAAAGGCTTGGCCTATTTTTGTACTACCAGAATAAAAATATAGCGGCATTCCTTCAATTTGATTATTGTCGAATAATACTTCAACTGAAATAGGAAATTGCCATGTTGTGTTTAGAGTTGGAAGTATAGTTGTATTATACGGTGTAATTTTAATCCTGTTGAAAATATCTGAGATTTCCTGTTTTATATCCCTTTCCAAACCAATAGTTTGATTATATGAAACAGTTTTTACATCAGACGCATTTAACGAAACGAGCATATTCTCACTGCGTTTTATTTCAGCAACAATATTTAAACAGCTATATAATGAAGTTATAATCTGCTTTAAGTTCTGATTATTGACTACTCTACAATTTGACAATTTTTGGTTAGCATATTCATATTGCTCATATATTAAATTAACATGATATTTGATAAGTTCATTTTTGTTGACATAAGCAAAAGCATAACCTGTATTGGTTTTATCGTTAAAGTAAACATCATATTTTAAGCCAAATAATGCAGCATCGGAAAAGGTTGAAATTTCCTCTTGAAAAGTTTGATTAAAAGATGAACCGCTACTCTCAGTTTTTAAGCTTGAATTACTTTTAATATTAACTGTAATACTTTCTATTATTTGATTTTTTGCATAACCCGAAAGCCTTTTTAATAAGGATTCTTTTGATTCATCAGCATTTTTAGCTGCTGACCAAAACCCTTGAAGGAAAATCTCTGACGGAAATCTTTGTTTCCGATTTGAATCATCAATCCAATCTGGTTTTTGAGCTATTAAATTTTGAAAAACAAAAAATGACAGAATATATAATGTTAACCTAATCATGGCTTAAATGTTAATTTATGAAATAAACAATCTGTGTAATCTATGAAATAAAAATCATCAATTACACAGATTGTTTAATTAAGCAATAATATTGTTTATTGCTGTTCTTTTAATTTATCAGCTAATGCTTTTTCTATTTTAGCTTGTCTGATAGCATCCTGATACTTTGAAGTTGATGGCATTATTTTCATTGCTTCTTTTAAATTATCTAAAGATTCGTCATATTTGCCACTATACATTAAAATCAAGCCATAATTATAAAAAGCTTTGGCTTTAATTTTAGGTTCTAAATCCTGTTTTGCAGCAGCATCAGCTAAAATTTTTACACCTGCATTCCATTCTCCAATTTTTATTTGGGAAAGGGCTTGGTCAAGTTCAGGAAGTTTTGAATCTTTTTCAAAAGTTGCCTTGACATCAACATAATAAGGTGCAATCATTCTCATAAATTGGTCAGTTACAGACGAAATAGCGATAGTGTACAAGCTATTCTGATCAATATCAGGCGCAGCAGCATCGGTTGCAGATGTTTGTACACTTTGTGTTCCGTCAAGTGTTCTGACGGCTAATACTTTTGATGTGGTAACATCAATAAGTTTTAGATTTATAATATAAGTATATGTACCATTACGATAATGTGAAGTGTGATAATATCCTTTACTATCTTTATACGGTTGACCTTGTGAGGTTTTTTCATCGTATCTGTCAGTTTGAAACCTTCCAAAAACCATTACAGCACTTCCAATAATTTTACCAATTTCAGCAGCTGTACTTTCGTCAACTAAGCCAGATTGAGCTAATTTCTGTTCTTCTAAAATCTTATGTAAGTTTTGCCTGTCAACTACATCAAAACTTTTAGAATCAAATAATTTCGTAGTTAAATTATCAACAACATCCATCGAGTGCTGATCGGTTTGTCCATAGCTATTGACAATATTACCCATAGCTATTTTTTTGTAATCTTTTAAGTTAATTTCGGCAGGTCGTTTTACTGTTAAATGGATAGAGGGATTGCAACTTGATAAAATCAATGCAACTGAAACAGAAACAAAAACTAGAAACTTAGTTAATTTTTTCATAATGATTAAGTTTAGTGCCTATAGCCCCTAGTTGGCGGTTTATTTATATTTTCAATGAAAAAGCGTGGGACTGTCGCCTATCTGTTTGTGAGGTACTGGTATACCCATAGCACAAATAAGTTTGCCCACGCCGTGGCGTGAGCGTTGAACTTATTATTCAAGTGCTATTAGAAAATTACCAGTTTTCACAAACAAGAATAAAAGCAAACGCTTTTTCTATATGTCTTTAAATTCTAATATTCCAATTCATATTATTGTAATTTTTTTGTTTAACTTTTTGTAATTTTTATGTATATCAAAAATATTCAAATTTCTTTAATAAAAAATAACTTCTAAATATTTATTATGTTTCAGAAAATTTCTTTGCATTATTTCAAGATGTTTTTATTATTCTTGTATAAATCAACTTGATTAATTTTTCAAGCTGAATGAGGTTTACTTATAGCTTCCTCAGAGGTTGTCTTGATTGTTGTGCCTAACGGTTGGCGCTATGAGCATGTGGCGGATTTCGAAGAACTGGTTTGTCAAAATATTTGCAATTTAAATTAAATGAACTAACTTTGAAAACCGTATAAGCCCCGCCATTGCTTATGAGCGCGTGTTAGCTGGCGTTATTTATTTCTTTTTAAAACCCTTAATTGTCCAAGTTGAAAACATCGCATTACCACCTGCTGAAAAATTAAATTTAATAGAATCACCTTTAATATAAGCTGGAGAATAAAAATTATTATTGTCCATATCAGGATATGTCGGATAGCTTAAAACACCAGATGAGTCAATGGTCAATACACATCTATGTTCAATTACTTCGAGAGAAAATGCCCAAATTGTGTCTTTACCCCAATCAACAGTAATTTTATTATTAAAGCCATCTGTTTTTCTTATACTTCCATTATAAGAATATTCCTGGCTAATCCCAAATACAGTATCAGATCTTAAAATAGGATAAGTATATATTACATTAAATGTATAATTACCAATATACTTATCTCGATAATCTGAATCAATCTTTTTACATGACATAATAATTGTTACCAACAAAAACAAATATTTAAATAATTTATCCATAATTTATAGTTTAATTATTTAGAACATTAGTATTATATTTTCTTACCAATAATTTTAAAGTTTGAACCACAAATACAATCATAATAATAGTAAATGCTATCATTTCTAAAAAATCCATTATAATTAACCATTTGTACATCATCTGGACTATGAAATGTATACTTAGAAGAAAGAAAAAATGGTACTTTATCAACATATATAAATGAATCTTGATTTTGAAGTTCAACAAGTATTGTATCAAAGTATTGTTTAGTCACTATTCTAGGAATAAATGTTGGACTTGAAAAGGCAGAATCCTCGTTTGCAATAATATTATCAATCCTTTTACAGTAATATTTACCTATGATTTTATATCTATAATCACTAATAGAATCCTTATGGCATGATGACAATATAATTATCAGAACCATATAAATCCAACTTGTAATGAGAAAGAAGTTTTTCATAAAGTATTATTTTTAAAAAAAATCGGAAAGGTTCATTATACTATTATTTATCATTTTTATATCAAAACTCAGATTTTCGCAATAATGCCAGCTAACGGTCGCGGGTATGAAACGTTGGGGATTGCGGAGCTGCGAATGTATTCCACGTGACGAAACACGATGCGAGAAAAAATGCAACCCAACCACTTAAACCCCAATGTTTTATGACCCGTTGTTATGGGCTGGTTTTCTTTATTTTCTTTCGTGTTTTAATCATAAAAGCAATATAGCAAATAAAAAAAATAATTAAGAGCTATAATTACCAAAACGATTGCTGAAAAATAATTTAAAAATCGCCTTTTCACGAGTTGATTATTAAACAAATGTAAAACAAATAAAATAATCAAAAATAATATTGGCAATAAGGGCGGATAAGTTATTAAACTTTCCATTAATTTGCCTTTAAAAAGCAATAATAATGCTCTTTGAAAACCACAGATAGGACAATCAAATCCTAATACAGATTTGTATGCACAAGGCAATAAATTAAATTTTTGTTGAATAACCATATTTAAAAAACCATTAGTGCATTTTTAACATACTCACAGTTTTAAAGTTATTAACCTAATAAATGTAAAAGAGAAAATCCAACTCCACCAAGTATTGCAACAGCAACAATCCAATAGAAAATATAAAGACTACTCAATACAACTCCGATAATTGACATTATCCAGCCTGCATTAAGGACACCATAACCTTCGTATAAATCAGGATTATCTTTATACATTATCCGACCTTTACCTGACATTGATATTCCTATAATACCCAATATTAAACCTAAAAAGAAACAGCCAAATACTATTGAACAAATCCCTAGTACAAGAACAGTGGTTGAGTTTGGCAACGATTGCTTTTGATTCATAAAATTGTTTTTTTTAAGAATTGAGACTATTTATGACTACTGGAACTCTGATGCTGCTTTTGTCATTTTAGTTGCAAGGCTAATTAACTTTTCTAAATACTTTGTATCTGAACAATTTGCATCATTAGTTTGCATCTAAGAAATAGTTAACAAACTCCTTTAGCAGACAATCTATGGAATTGAGTTTTGTTTTTATAAAAGAATTTTTCTTCGAATATTCTTCCGAACCCAGTAAATTCATGACATGCATGTATTCTTACTCTTAGAAAGACACCCTCCTTATCAAGTAGATCTATTAGTTCTTTTGTTGTTTTTTTGCAAGTTCTTAACCTAGTATATTCAGCCACTTTGTAACCAATATATTTTCTTTCATCTGCTGTGTTTGGCGAACCTTTTGTCTGTATCATTAAAAAATCCTGTCTATCTAAATCAAAATGGTAGGTGTAAACTCCATCAACCACACATATTTCCACTCTTAGATTGATTGCAGCATATTTTTTGCATAAATTTTTAACTGGCACCATAACTGCGGTTATTATTTTCTGCTCTACAGTTTCATCACCCATGCAAGGAGGTATCCTCTATAACATCAGGTGTACCAATATTAATATTTGGTTTGAACCATTTAATTACGTAAAGCGTGGCACCTACTGAAGCAACAACGCCCAAAACAAAAAATACTAAGTCCCAGCAATTAAAAACGCTATTATTGCACATATTGAAAATTTTTTATTGGGCGGGTAAAACCCGCCCATTGGTTAATAAATAAGAAATATTTTATATTTCAATGCTAGTTTTTCTTATAAGCCCAGGCCCATTTTGCTTCACCAATATAAACTTTGATTAAATTTTTGCTTATTGTTCCTGTAAAATTGTACCAGCTTTGATCGCCTGATCCCATAGGAACAAGAATTTGACCTGTTAGAATTGAATCATTTGTAATCACAACATCTTTGAATAACTCTTGATTTAATTTAAAAGCATTACTTGTCATATTAGTCCCCATCGATGCACAATTTGCAGAATAACCGTGATCATTAGATTTCTTAAATGCAACAATTTCATTAAATGCACCCCCTTGCCATTTTCCAACAATAATATCAGTTCTAGAAAACATCCATATTGCACCAGCTATTATTACTATACCTATAGGCAAAATTATTTTTCTATTGTTTTGATAAATGGCTTTAAAATCAATTGTTTTACCAGTTTTTGAAACTACAGGTTCAGATGATTGGGAAGGCTTGAATAATTCCAAGAAGTTTTTGAATTCAAGAACGAGCAATAGTATTGATGAGATTATTAGAAGATATAATCCCACACCAAGTTTAATTTGGCCAAATCCAATTTGCAAGGAATTTATTGTCTCAGAATCACAATTGTCATTAAACTTTGAACAAACTTCAGCACCATAAAAAATTCCTGAAGCATAAACAATAAAAACCAGAACATTTATTATACCTATAAAAAACAAGTATTTAGGCTGCTTATAAAGTAGAAAAAAACCAACAAGGGCTGTGAAAATGGTAATCTTGCCTCCCCAGAAAAAGGTAGCTGCAACTGACATATTATTTCCTAATACGTCACCACTATAATAAGAAAGAAAGGACGATATAAGTATTAACGAGATACTAATTATCGGAAGGATTTTATTTTTCATTTTATTTATTTATTTGATTAACAAAAATATATTCCGCTATTTAATGACTGGGCGGAAAAGTCAATATGAAATTGTCAGTCGTAATGAACTGTCAAGAAGAGTCGAAAATCAAATATGGTCCTGCTCGTATCAATTTATTCATTGTTGTGTGTCGTTTTTTAACTTGCCCATAACGCTTGCGGCTACTAACAGTGCGGGTTTTCGTGGCTGCTTCTCTATCCCACAATACATACCTTGCAAGCGAGAGCTAAAGTTAGCTGAAAGCCGCGCCCCGCATTGTTTGTGAGCCGATGTTGGGTACAGTGCTTTATTAATTATTCTTTAACTACTAAAACAAAATTATTGCATATTCCAATAAATCCATAAGTTTTATTGAAAACTCTAATCTCATATGCTGAAAATAAAAGGTAATTATCTCTTTTTACTGTTAATCCAACTAACCACGCCGCTGGACCCTGAAAATACTTCCATAACTCGACCATATAAATAATTTTGTTCATAAGCCTTATTTTTCATATCCTCGGCAAGATAATCTTTAAATTGGCTCTCTGTCGGATTTGTAGCAACTAAAATAATACAAATTAGTCCTAAAAATAATAGTAAAATTTTTGTCGTTTTCATAATCTGATTATATAAAATATATTAATTTTATTTGTATATTTTATCCGAATCTATATGATTTACTAATATATCTAAGTTGATTAGAATAAATCATCCCAGAATCCTTTTTTATTTTTTTTTGTTCCTTTATAACTATAATCTTTACCAAATCTTTGCGCGTCATTCTTATGAACTCTATCGTGTTCTGATTGATTTTTAAAAACATGTAGGTTATTTGGTGAATTATTTGTTTTGTCTCTATCCTTATGATGAACAACTTCACCAGTCCTTAACTCTCTTCCCGATTTTTTCTCAGCAGCCAAACGATGCTCCAATATGTTACTATCTTTAAACCTTTTTATAACCCTTTTTATCTTTATAAGTGTTACCTGAAAAAAAGTCAAATATTCCCATAATTTATTTATTTAATTACACAAATATGATTCTCTATAATCAAATATTATACCAATCAAAAAAAGTATCGAATGTGCATTGTACCCAACGAGACCGGGTATGAAATGTTGGTGGATCTTCGAAGCGATTTCCTGTCCGCCCGTTATGACCTTTGAAAGGCCTATAAACCTGACTAACCCACGCACCACCAATATTTTATACCCGATGTTAGCGGTTGTGTTTTTATTTTAATTTCTTGCTTTTCCCCAATCATTAACGGCATCTTTGTAATCATTACTATATCCATAATGAGCAGAAAATATATATTCGGCTTCAGGAATTCTTGTAATTTTCTCTATCGATTTAATTGCAGTTTTCGTATCCATATTAAAGAATTCATTAAACTTATCAATCTTACCATTCTTTATACTTAATACGTCTCCAGTAAATAAATACTTGTCATTAATTAAATAACACATGGAACCAATTGTGTGTCCTGGAGTTAAAAACCCTTTGATTTTAACATTTCCAATTTTCAAAATCTGTTGGTTTTCTATCAATGAGTATTCTTTAGTATCAATTTTATTTCCAAAAAATAAAAATCTTGATTTTGCTCCATTTATCAATTGTGCCTCTTGTTTAGAAAGGTATATTTTAGCATTCTTAAAAAATTTAATTGAGGCAACATGATCGCCATCTGTATGAGTTAGTATAACGGCAATAATTTTATCAGGGCTTATATTTAGCTTTTTAAGTTCTCCTGAAACCACATCAATATTGTTTCCGGCATCTATCGCTATATATACATCGCTATCTTTGATTAAAAATAAATCTACAAATGAATCCTTAACCGAAAATATGTTACTCATAATTTCTTTTGTCTCTACCGGAGTCATTTTTTTCATTTCTGATTTAGCTTTTATCATGTA
>CAVSGB010000011.1:0-15628 GCA_963726845.1 uncultured Bacteroidota bacterium
GCAATTGAAAAAAATGGCCCCAATGTTACCTGATTTATTAAAAATACATCGTTGCCATATAGCCAGGTGAAAAACCCGCTAAACCCCAGGAAAAGTGCCAGGAGTATGTAAGCAATCAGCGAGTCGAAAAATGAATTCAGTTCTCGTTTTGTTATTATCCAAATAGGTTTCATATTTACAATTTTAGGCCCCTTCCGTCCCTCCCCAAAGGGGAGGGACGGAGAGGGGCATTGGTTTATATTTCTTAAATTATTAGCATTAATTTTTATTTTCCCATTTCTTTCTCCTCCCCTATGGGGAGGCAGGGTGGGGGCATCTTTAATTCACTGTCAGTTCCCTGAAAATATCTTCGAGTTTGACTTCTGAAACGGCCATTTCCGTTATTACCCAGTTTTGTTTTACACAGAGATTGAAAACTTCGCGTGCAGAAGTGCAGCCTGGACGGCTTTGAATTTCGAAACGGTTTTTATTGCGATCGGCAAAATCGACCATTGCCACTGTTGACAAACCCTGAAGTGCTTTAAAAATTGCATTGGCATCGCCATCTTCAATTTTCACCAACAGAGTTTCCTGGCCATGAGCCTGCTTGCGTAAAGATTCTGCAGTACCATCTGCAACAATTTTACCATTGTTAATTATCAATATCCTGTCGCATGTTGCTTCCACTTCCGGTAAAATATGAGTACTGAGAATTACAGTTTTCTCACGCCCAAGTTCACGGATCAATCGGCGGATTTCAACTATTTGGTTAGGATCAAGTCCTGTGGTCGGCTCATCTAAAATTAAGATGGACGGATTGTGAATCATGGCCTGGGCCAGGCCAACTCTTTGACGGAAGCCTTTGCTAAGCTCGCCAATTTTTTTGTGTTTTTCGGCATTCAAACCACAAACACGGACCATTTCCCGAACCCTTTCGGTAATTTTAGCTTTTTCAACTCCCTGTAGGTTTGCACAAAATTCGAGATAATCAATTACCGGCATATCATGGTAAAGCGGATTGCTTTCAGGAAGGTAACCGATATGTTTTTTAATTTCATCGGCATTGTCCCGAATTGACTTTCCACCGATAATCACATCGCCTTCATCTCCTTTGAGGTAGCTTGTAATAATTTTCATAGTAGTGGTTTTCCCGGCACCGTTTGGGCCAAGAAACCCAATAATTTCACCGGTCTTTACCTCGAACGAGATATTGTCGACCGCCTTGGTATAACCATACTTCTTAGTTAATTTATCAATTTTAATATCCATAATTAAGAATTTATTTTGAGTTTAAATATTTTAAAAACCAAAGCTACTAAAAAGAAGACTTTAAACGCAAAGGCACAAAACCGCTAAGCAAAAATATTTTAAAAAGTGAATTGCGTCTTTGCATTAAAATTTCTTTTCAGTCAAAAATATCAAAATCGGACTTGGACTTGCATACTGTTTAAAACTGCTTAACGATATTTAACATTGTTTAACAGGTGGATAATAAAGAAAGTTTAATCAGGGGAAATCTGAATTTAAAGCCGGAATTTATTATCAAGTTTTTTATGCGTAAATTTTCTTTTGCCAGTGGTATAATCGTTGACAATATTTCCATTTCCAATAAGTTTCCATTTATATATTACAAGACCTTCCAGGCCAACAGGCCCGCGTGCATGTATTTTATTTGTGCTTACACCAACTTCTGCACCGAGGCCATAGCGGTAGCCATCGCTAAAACGAGTACTGGCATTCCAGAAAACATTTCCACTGTCGACCAAATCCAGGAATTTTTTTGCAGCATCCTTGTTATTGGTTATGATACTGTCAGTATGTCCTGAGCCATAATGGTTTATATGTTCAATTGCTTCATCAATATTTTCGACAATTTTAACAGAAATAATATAATCAAGATATTCTGTAGCCCAATCTTTATCAGTTGCAGGATTAACCCGAATTATTTCTTGGGTTTTGGTACAACCCCTGATTTCTACTTTATTTTTATCTAAATTATCTTTTAGCCTTGGTAAAAATATCTGCGCAATTTTTTCATGGACAATCAGTGTTTCTGTTGCATTACAAACAGCAACATACTGAATTTTTGAATCGGTTGTAACATTGACAGCCATTTCCAATTCTGCATCTTTATCAACATAAACATGGCAAATTCCATCGGCATGTCCCAAAACAGGAATATTTGAATTTTCCATAATATATTTGACAAATTCGTTTGAACCACGGGGAATAATCAAATCAATATATTCGTCCATCTTAAGCATTTCGTTTACATCGGAGCGTGATTCGAGTAATTGTATCCAACCTTTTGGGATGCCTGATTTTTCAGTAGCTTCTGCAATAACCGAAGCTAATATATGGTTGGTATTGATGGCTTCACTTCCACCCTTTAATAAAACTGCATTTCCACTCTTTAAACAAAGGGTCGAAATTTGAACAAGTGCATCAGGGCGTGATTCAAAAATAATACCAATTACACCAATCGGACAACTTACCCTATATAACTCAAAACCTTTGTCCAACTCAGTTCCTGAAAGTGTCTCACCAACAGGATCAGTAAGCTTTATCAGGCTATCAATACCTTCAATAACCCCTAAAATCTTGCTCTCATCAAATTTTAACCGGTTTAATAACGGAGATGCCAAATTGTTATTTTTAGCAACTTCCAAATCGAGCTTATTTGCTTCGATTATTTGAGAAATATATTTTTTAATCGCATCTGCTATGTCAGCCAATGCTTTATTCTTTATTTCAGTGCTTAAAGCCGCTAAATTATATGAAGCATTCTTCGCTTCACAAGCTATATCAATTAGTTTTTTAGTCACGGTTTTTCTAATTTTTAATAAATACATAAACTTTAAGAATTTTATAGAAACTTTTGGTATCTGCTAAATTCATTTTTTTTGAAATTCCATTGAATATTGTTTTATCAGGATCAACTATATCTGCCCAATTATCGAAAAATAAAACCTTGTTTGCATTATTTATCAAATTGGTGTCAATATTATTATAATTATAAACAGGTAAAATATTATCATTCTCAAGCATTTTGTCCATGTTTTTATATGCTTGAAAAAAGGACCTGTTATAGTAGTAAGTAAATCCATTCTTTGACCAGGGAGGACAAATAATTACAACAGTTTTGGAATCCTTGACAGATTTAATATATTCAGCAACTTTATCAATATCTTCATTGTTTTTAGGATTCAAAGAGAATCCGGGCAAATATAAACCCAAAGCCATGACTGGTATGATAAATTTTAGTTTTTTGTTTTCGGTAAGAATTCCGATTGATATGGCAATAATTAAGATTAACCCGATTGAACATGAAATTAAATATCTGTCAATAAACATTGGTATCCAATAAGATACAAAAAACATTGCAATAAACAGGCCAGGAAATACCAGCAATACTGGTTTGGTCGCAGAATTTACCTTTTTATCCTTAATTGTCCACAAGATCAGTGAAACTATTAAGATTGAAATGGTAGCCACGGCATTAACCGGGGAATTGACAAATCCTTTAAATTTAAAGTATGAATCATTAAAATGTGGTTTACTTACCCAAGTTCCATTATTTATTGATGTTCCTAAACGATAATAAAATATTATTAAAATTGGAGCAAAAGCTATAATACAAACGGCCAAACTTAACAAATAGGGTTTAATTTTTTTTCGGTACTCGTGAAAAAAAAGTACTGATAAAAATTCAATTATAATTAAAAAAATACCAAAATAGTGTGAATATATCAAGAGGATATTTGCAATAGTAAGTAAAATGAGATTTCTTTTGAAGTTATGATCAATTAATAAAGAAATAAAGTAATAAAGAGAAGCAATAATCAAAAATCCCATTAATGAATACACTCTTGCTTCGTGAGAGAAATAAAACTGAAATGATGACAAAGTAAATAAAATTGCTGCAAGAACCCCGGTTTTAAAATTATAATATTTATTTCCAAATATGAATAAGTAAATAACAGTAAATGAAGAAAATATGAGGGAAGGAAACCTTACCACGAATGTCGATATACCAAAAATTTTAATCCAGAAATGAATTAAAAAAAAGTGCAATGGTGGATTGTTTTCATCTTTTAACATGGATGAAATATCATGCAATGAACCTTGTGAATTGAATACAGTAAAGGGTTCATCTCCTGCAAGGTCATTGTCTTTTAAGAAAATGATTTTAAGTATAATATTTAAAATAAAAATAATACTTATAAAAATCCAGATTTTGTTATTGAGAATATATTTTTTCATTTCATTTTAGCAGTGGTTCATTCTTTTAAAACAATACTTATCCTAGCTTTTCTTTAAACAAATGTGGTGGAATATTAGCAATATTCCTTAAATCATATTCTTTTTTGGCAACAAATAATGTTCCAACATCTTTTCCATCAAGGATATCGAAAAGTATAGTTGGGTCTTCTCCAAGTGCAATCATCATATCAATTCCGGAGTTATTGCAAAGCCTAGCAGCGGAAACCTTTGTGGCCATTCCGCCTTTAGCAAAATTAGAACCAGTAGTTCCGGCAGCTTCTTCAATTTCATCCGTAATTTCATTTACTTTTGAAATAATCCTGGCAGAGGAATCTTTACGGGGATCGCCATCATAAAAGCCATCGATGTCCGAAAGGATTATCAGCAATTCTGCATCTGTAATTGATGCTACGTGCGCCGATAGCGTATCGTTATCTCCAAATTCTATTTCATCAGTTGATACTGTGTCATTTTCATTTATGATCGGAATGATTTGCATATTCATTAGTGTATTCAGCGTATTCTTAGCATTATAACGCCGGATTGGGTTCATAACCCCATCTTTGGTAAGCAGCACCTGAGCTGAAATCTGGTTGTATTTTGAAAATGAATTATCGTAAATCTTAATTAGTTCTGCTTGCCCTATTGCAGCCAATGCCTGTTTTTCAGCCAGCTTAGACGGTCTCTCAAGAAGTCCGATTTTTGCTGCTCCAACTGCAATTGCGCCAGATGTAACCAAAATAATCTGTCGGCCTTTTTTTCGCAGCTCAGACAACACCATGGTTAGTTTTTCTATCCTTTCAAAATTTATACTGCCATTCGGATATGTAAGTGATGAAGTACCTATTTTGACAACAATTTTATTCTTATCTCGAAGTTTGATCCTGTCTTCCATATTTCCTTGTTTTCCTTCTTTTTAAAAAGTATTTAATACATTACTTTTTAGTAATTTAGTTTTAGTAAATCTTCAATTGCTTTTTCAGTTTTACCAAAATGAAATGAACTCAGAATTTTATTCATTTTTTCTGCGATTTCAGCATTGCAAAGATTCCCTATACTTCCTTCATGTGTGTGATTTACTTTTTTATCTGGTTTAAATTTTCCTGATTTGATATCTTCCGCGACCTTTTTGTAAGCATCACGGAAAGGCATTCCTTCAAAAACTTCATTGTTAACTTCTTCTACACTAAATAGAAAAAGATATTTGTCGTCATCAAGTATATGATCATTTACCTTAATTTTTTGGAGCATCATATTTGCAAGTACGATACAGGCTTTTATATCATCGAATGCCGGAAATAAACATTCTTTTAATAACTGAAAATCCCGATGATAACCTGAAGTTAAATTGGTCGTCATTATTGCTATTTCATTAGGTAATGCCTGAAGCTTGTTGCATTTACCTCGGATTAACTCGAATACATCCGGATTTTTTTTATGCGGCATAATACTCGAACCGGTAGTCAATTCGTCAGGAAAACCAACAAACCCAAAGTTCTGGTTCATGAATAAACAAATGTCCATAGCCATCTTAGCAAGAGTTGCACCTAAGGAAGAGAGTGCAAATGCGATTGTTTTTTCAGTCTTTCCTCGCCCCATCTGGGCATAAACAACATTATAATTCAGCGTGTCAAATCCAAGCAATTCAGTTGTCATCATCCGGTTCAGTGGAAATGACGAACCATAACCGGCTGCTGAACCCAAAGGGTTCTGATTGGTTATTTTGTAGGCAGCTTCAAACAAAATTAAATCATCGACCAGGCTTTCGGCATATGCACCAAACCACAACCCGAATGAAGAAGGCATTGCCAACTGCATATGTGTGTAACCTGGCATTAAAACATTTTTATGTTTTTCGCTTTGATTTTGTAATGTATCGAAAAGCAATTTTATCAAGCCGACGATCTCAGAAATCTGAAACCGTGAAAACAATTTAAGGTCAACCAAAATCTGATCATTGCGTGAACGGCCACTGTGAACTTTTTTACCAATATCCCCTAATTTTTGTGTAAGAAGTAATTCAACCTGTGAATGTACGTCTTCAATTCCTTCTTCAATTACAAAACCTGACTTCCCGATTTGTTTATAAATTTCAATCAATTCGATAGAAAGAAGTTTAAGTTCATTCTTCCCAAGCAGCCCTATTGATTCTAACATTCGAATATGCGCGAGTGTTCCCAAAATGTCAACCTCTGCCAAAAAAATATCCAGTTCACGGTCTTTCCCAACAGTAAACTGTTCTACCAATCTGTTTACTTCAAAGCCTTTATCCCACAACTTCATTTTATTATTTTTATAAATTTTGGAGAATGGAAACTGGAATCCGGATAACGGAACCCTATCTTGCAATATATTTTCTATTTCCCGTTCTCCTGTTTCCGGTTTTCATTCTCCTACTTAATCTTATCCATTTCGTTGAATGAATGTACAATGCCCTTAATAATTGAAGAACTTAGCCCATTATGTTCCATTTCGTTCAATCCTTTAATGGTTAAGCCCATCGGTGTAGTCACCTTATCTATTTCCTGTTCAGGGTGTAAACCGTTAACCAACAATAATGCAGCAGCACCTTTTGCAACCTGCGAAGCAATCAACTGTGCTTCTTCAGCATGAAATCCAACCTGTATTCCGCCTTGAGAAGCTGCCCGTATAAATCTCAGGAAAAATGCCGTACCGCACGAAGCCAATACTGTGGCAGAAGCCATAAGTTTTTCCTCAATTATCAGTGATGATCCAACTCTATCGAAAATTTCTTTAATTTCTAAAATATAATCCGAAGTGATGTCTTTGGCTGCTATACATGTCATTGATTCACAAATAGCAATTGCTGTATTTGGCATTATTCGAACAATTCGAAATCCTTCGCCGATAATTTTTTCGATGTCCTCAACCGACATAGCTGAAACAACAGAAATTATTAAATGCTTGTCAGGATTCAAAGCGGACTTGATATTTTTCAACAAATTATTTACCTGACGTGGTTGAACAGCGAATACAACATAATCTGCATCGCTCAATGCTTCTTCATTGTTGTGTGTCGCATTCATAT
Organism: uncultured Bacteroidota bacterium; assembly: GCA_963726845.1. GTDB lineage: Bacteria > Bacteroidota > Bacteroidia > Bacteroidales > DTGW01 > CAVSGB01. The sequence goes on from CAVSGB010000011.1 coordinate 7,292, forward strand.
CCAATGCTAAGATATCATCAAGTGGCTGTGATGGGATTCTTGTAACAATTATATTTTCAGCTTTAAAAATCTTTGCTTTAATGAATCCTTTGGCTATAGATAGGCCAATATTTCCACCTCCAAGAATTGCAATTTTTTTGTCTTTTTGCATTATTTTAAATTTTAAACCAATTGTAAAATTGCTCTAAATACAGACTGTAAAATTATTAAATCTTTGAATATCGTTATTTAATATTCGGTTATCAATGTTTGTAAATTTATATTTTCCCTTCCAGTTCAGGCATTATCATGATAATTGCATTTTTAACATCTTCCTGAGAAACACTTTCAACCGGAATTAGCAATATTGTATCGTCACCGGCAATAGTGCCAAGTACTTCGTAAGGGGTGTTTGCATCAATTAATGAGGCTATTCCACTTGCATACCCTGCTTTGGTGCGGATTACTCCAAGGTTGTTAGAAAATTTTATTGATATAAAACCATTGACTGGGAAATTATCTTTACCTGATGATATATTAGGTTGCGATTTGCTGGTACTCTCGGGAAGGAAATATACATAGCCTTTCTTAGGATTGGCTATTTTCCCTACTTTCAGAAATTTCAAGTCCCTTGACAAAGTGGCCTGTGTAAGGTCAAAACCTTTATCAGACAAAATGTTCAGTAACTCCTCCTGTGTCCCTATCTTCATGGAGCTGATTATTTTTCTGATTGCAAGAAGTCTTTTTGTTTTATTACTCATATTGAATATATATACATTTCAATTGCAAATTTATACAAATATTTTTTGTCAGGTACATTTTTGAAATAAATTTGTATTTTTGCACAGTTAAAACGCAAGAATTAGTTTTTATTTTTAGCGTCTTTTTTAAAAAACAATTGCGATTTTTAATTTAATATTTGCAAAAGAAATGTCAATATTATTTGGAAATTTAAAATATAAAAATTTATGAATCCCCTTTTTAGGGGATTTTTTTTAACATGTATTGGTTTATTGATATAGAATTTATAAAAAAATAAAATATAAAATTCATGGATAATTCCATTAAAAAAGTTGTATTGCTCGGTTCAGGAGCTTTAAAAATAGGAGAAGCAGGTGAATTCGATTATTCCGGGTCACAAGCTTTAAAAGCATTGAAAGAAGAAGGAATTTTTACAATCCTTATCAATCCAAATATTGCAACAGTGCAAACTTCGGAAGGTATTGCCGATAAAATATATTTCCTGCCTGTAACACCTTACTTCGTCGAAAAGGTAATTAAAAAAGAAAAACCTGATGGCATTTTGCTGTCGTTTGGTGGACAAACAGCTTTGAACTGCGGTACTGAATTATTTAAAAATGGCATTTTGGAACAAAATAATGTGCATGTGCTGGGCACACCAGTTCGTGCTATTATGGACACAGAAGACCGGGAATTTTTTGTAAACAGGTTAAATGAAATCAATGTTAAATCCTGTCGCAGTGAAGCTGTTACCAATATTGATGACGCAGTGAAAGCCGCTCAAAGATTAGGATTCCCTGTAATTATAAGAGCAGCATATACATTGGGGGGCCAGGGAAGTGGTTTCAGTAACAATGTTGATGAACTTAGAAAAATGGCTGCAAAAGCTTTTTCATTTTCAAACCAGATACTTGTGGAGGAATCACTGAAAGGATGGAAGGAAGTGGAATACGAAGTAGTGCGTGATACATACGACAATTGCATCACAGTTTGTAATATGGAGAATTTTGATCCACTCGGTATTCATACTGGTGAAAGCATAGTCGTTGCACCTTCTCAAACTTTATCAAACAGTGAATATCATAAATTGCGCGAAATATCTATCCGGACAATCCGCCATATTGGGATTGTAGGCGAATGTAATATTCAATATGCTCTCGATCCTTATTCCGAAGATTATCGTGTAATTGAAGTCAATGCCCGATTATCACGTTCTTCAGCGTTGGCTTCGAAAGCAACAGGTTATCCTCTGGCATTTGTTGCGGCCAAACTTGCTTTGGGTTATGGACTTCACGAATTAAAAAATTCAGTCACAAAAACAACATCGGCATTTTTCGAACCTGCGCTCGATTATATTGTTTGTAAAATTCCGCGCTGGGACCTAAATAAATTTATAGGAGTTTCAAAGCAAATAGGTTCATCAATGAAAAGTGTGGGGGAAGTAATGTCGATCGGCCGCACTTTCGAGGAAGCAATTCAGAAAGGCTTGCGCATGATTGGTCAGGGAATGCACGGTTTCGTTGGTAACCGCGACCTTGAATTCGAAGATGTCGACAGAGAGCTTTCAGAACCTACCGATATGCGAATTTTTGTCATTGAAAAAGCTTTCGACAAAGGATACTCTGTAGATAAAATTTATGAACTGACGAGAATTGACAAATGGTTCCTTTATAAGCTTAAGAACATCTTCGACCTTAAAAATGAACTTGAGAAGTTCGATAAACTTGAGAACCTTCCAGATAGCCTGTTGCTCGAATCAAAAAAACAAGGTTTTTCTGATTTCCAGGTTGCCCGCAGTGTATTGAAGAATGGGAATTTAATTATGGAACAATCAATGCTCGATGTGAGGGAACACCGTAAGTCAAAAGGTATTGTGCCTTATATAAAACAAATAGATACACTGGCGGCAGAATATCCGGCACAGACAAATTATCTTTATGTAACTTATAGTGGCAACGAACATGATATAGATTTTTATGAAGATCAGAAATCTGTAATAGTTTTGGGCTCTGGCGCTTATCGGATAGGAAGTTCTGTTGAGTTTGACTGGTGTTCAGTAAATGCTGTGCTTACAGCACATAAACACAATTATCGTTCAATCATGATCAACTATAACCCTGAAACAGTTAGTACTGACTATGATATGTGCGACAGACTATATTTCGACGAACTTTCGTTCGAACGCGTTATGGACATTATCGATCTCGAAAAGCCAAAAGGGGTAATTCTTTCCATGGGAGGACAGATTCCGAACAACCTTGCCATAAGGCTTCATAACCAAAATGTGTCAATACTTGGTACTTCGCCTATTTCGATCGACCGCGCCGAAAACCGTCATAAATTTTCTTCTATGCTCGATAAACTTGGAATTGATCAGCCACGTTGGCAGGAACTTACAAGTTTCGAAGAAATAGACGATTTTATTGATAAAGTTGGTTTCCCTATACTTATCCGTCCATCTTATGTATTATCAGGCGCAGCCATGAATGTGTGTTCGAATAAGGAAGAAATGGAACATTTTTTAAAGCTTGCCGCAAAGGTTTCAAGACAATATCCGGTCGTGGTTTCAGAATTTATTGAGAACGCCAAGGAAATAGAAATCGATGCTGTTGCAAAAGAAGGTGAAATGCTGGCTTATGCAATTTCCGAACACATTGAATTTGCAGGTGTACATTCAGGCGATGCCACTTTGGTTTTCCCTGCGCAGAAAATATATTTTGAAACGGTAAAACGTATTAAAAAAATAAGTCGGGAAATTGCAAAGGAACTTAATATTTCTGGCCCTTTCAATATGCAGTTTCTAGCCAAAGACAACGATATAAAAGTCATAGAATGTAATCTTCGCGCATCGCGTAGCTTTCCATTTGTTTCGAAAGTGCTGAAAGCAAATTTTATTGAACTTGCAACCCGTGTGATGCTTGGCGAACCGGTTAAAAAACTTGACAAATCTTATTTCGAACTCGATTACATTGGCATAAAAGCAAGCCAGTTCTCATTTTCGCGTCTGGCGAAAGCAGATCCTGTGCTGGGTGTTGATATGGCATCGACCGGTGAAGTAGGCTGTATTGGCGAAGATTATTATGAAGCTTTGCTCAAATCTATGCTATCTGTAGGTTATCGGATTCCAAAACAAAATATCATGCTTTCAACCGGTGAAACAAAGTCGAAAGTCGAATTGCTTGCAGGCTGTAAAATGCTGGTAGAACGCGGTATTAATTTATTTGCAACCCGTGGTACTGCCGAATTTTTAAAGTCAAATGGAATTGATGCACAAGTTGTATATTGGCCCGATGAAAAGGCGGAACCAAATGTCATGGATTTAATCCGCAACAAAAAATTCGATATGGTGATAAATGTTCCAAAGAACTTGTCAAAAACAGAGTTGAACAACGATTATGAAATCCGCCGTGGCGCCATAGATTTCAATATCCCGCTAATTACAAATGCCCGTCTTGCCAGTGCTTTTATAAACGGCCTTTGTAAATGGGACATCGATAAATTGCCCATTAAAAGCTGGGACGAGTATAAGTAAATAATTTAGAAGAACAATTCTGAAACAGCGAATTTTATTCATTTGCAAAAGATAACAAGCAATCACAGTACCCTCTGTTTACTTGCAGTGGAATTGTTCATAAAAATATTATTGTATTCTACCATGTTGGCTTACTTGAATTCATTTCTATGTATTTTATTAGAAATGAAACTTTATCGAAATATATTTTAAAGTCACACAGTTTGTCTGATTCAATTGCAGTTAAAGTTTGTGCTATAAGCATAATGAGATGCATAACTTTACGACGTTGAATGTTTTATTCAATTCTATCAAAAACCATTGCAATTTTTCTTTCGCCCCAAAATGAACTTGAATATTGTTTCATCTGAAGTGTATTTCCATGCTCAAGCAAATTCCATTTTTCATTAACTACCATTGGGACAGGCTTGCCGTCACGATTAAAAGATGCCTTTGATTCAATAATAAGTGAATCATTGCTGCTATTCCAATTTGCACTTTTTGTACCAGGCGAATTAAATATTTCCGTTTTGATTTCTTTTCCATTGAGTGTAATCTTTTCATTAGTTATTTTATTTTCAGCAAATTCAACGATGAAAGTCTTTGTAATTTCCAGGTTATTATCTTTTTGTGCAATCATTAATTTGTAAGGAATACCGCTGACTCCCATATTATCCAATGAACTTCTTTCTTCATTTATAATCCATTCTCCGGTAAAATCGATTTTCGAACTGGCGGGATTGACTATTCTTAGCGTCAGTTGAGGCAAGCTACACGATTTGCGATACGGGGCAATAACATTCCAATACGTAGTATCCTCAAGATAAAGTATCCGTGGATCGCGGTTTAGAATTTCATATTGTTTTTTAGACGTATTTCTTACCATGCCAAACCATACAACATACGATGCCCACTTGGGTTGATTCTTAAAAATTTCTGGACTGGGCGGATTACCTACTTCTCCAAAAATTATTGGTTTCCCTTTTGACAAAGCCAATAAGCTGTCATAAAATATTTTGTTAAAATCGTTCCTGTAAATATCGACTGAAAGTATGTCGAGAAATTCATTACCAGGATAAAAATTTGAGAATTGCATTTGGGTTTTGTTCGGCCTGTCTACATTCCAAATCCAAATCAGGTTATTTAATTTGTGGTAATTTACTAACCGGTCGAATAATTGCCTGTATAAAGCAATTGTATTATATTGCCCAAGTCTTCCACCCCACCAGAACCAATCACCATTCATTTCATGATAAGGCCGCCAAAGAATTGGAACATGTGCATCCTGAAGTTTCTTTAAATAATATGCAATTGTATCAACTTGTATACACCAACGATTGTAAAGCCTTGTACCAGGCGTCAGAATATCTTTAAATTGTCTATCGAGCAACTTTCCCTGAATGCTTGCAAGTGAATCAGGACTTCCCTTACCTGGTTGAGGACGAAATGTTACAGGTTCATCTGCTGTTGGAGGCACGGCATGCCAGCAAATTGTAATAATTGCCCCCAATCGATGTTGTTGTATTGCTTCTTCAACAATATTTGGACGGGCCAAATGCGAATCAGTGTCACTGTCTTTGGCAAATCCCCAGTCAATACTATAAATAATAGGTGTTTTCCCAATATATTTTGTGGCAAATTTTGTGTTTCTTCCTTTTATATTAGGATAGTTATGCTGGCCGGTTAATGTATATATTCCAGTTATTTCATAGTAAAATTTCAATAATGCCTTTGCCTCAGGAGATGCGTTGGGTGTTGCCGTTCTAATAAGCTTATCTGAACCAGAAACTGGTTGTATTAAAGCTAAAACTGATATTAATAAAACAAAAAACTTTAAGTTTTTCATAAATTATATTCCTTTCAATTAATTAAAACAAATAGTAATCCTATTATTCTCAGTATTTATTTATGAAAGGTAAATATTTTAGAACAAAACATGAAATGAGTTTTATCGAAAATAAAAATCCTGTAACAATTTTCGAGTTAATCGATCTATAAATTTTTGGATTATCAATAAAATGTTAAATTTGCAAAAAGCACAAAAATCTGTAAAATTTTGCTTTGATCAAATCTTCTTTGATGAGCGCATTCTTTTGATCAGAACCTTGTTTCTTTTAAAAATTGCAATTTTTATTATTTACCCAGAAACTTAAAATAATTATGGCATTAAACGCGGTGCCCTCCTTGAAAATTGGAGAGCTGGAAATAAACCCACCAATCATTCAGGGAGGTATGGGTGTAAGAGTTTCCAGATCCAGCCTGGCTTCTGCCGTTGCAAATGAAGGTTGTGCGGGAGTTATTGCCAGTGTTGGTTTGGGCGATTACGAAAATTCTTCTGCGTCACGATTTGTCGAAGTAAATAATGATGCATTGCGATTTGAAATAAGAAAAGCCAGGTCTCAATCAAAAGGAATAATTGGCGTCAACGTAATGGTTGTTTTATCAAACTATGAAGAATTGGTTAAGGTTTGTGTTGAAGAAAATGTAGATTTGATAATTTGTGGTTCAGGCCTTCCACTTGACCTTCCAAAATTGATAAATGGGAAAAATATTAAATTAATACCTATAGTTTCATCAGCCCGGGCCTTAAATATAATTTATAAAAAATGGAAACAAAACTATAACAAAGCCCCTGATGCAGTTATAGTTGAAGGCCCTCTGGCGGGCGGTCATTTAGGTTATTCATATAAAGATATGATAGAAGGGACCGCTCCTTCGCTGGAATCTTTGATAACAGAAATGGTGTCATTTGTAAATTCACTTGAAGAAAAAATCCCAATAATTGCTGCAGGAGGTATTTATGATGGCAACGACATTGCAAAATTTCTAAATTTAGGAGCTTCGGGAGTTCAAATGGCAACTCGTTTTGTCTGCACAGATGAATGTGATGTTGATCCAGATTTTAAAAATGCTTATTTAACTGCCAAAAAGGAAGACATAATTATTATTAACAGCCCAGTAGGATTGCCTGGCCGGGTAATAAAAAATGAATTTACGACCCGGATTATGAAAGGCGAAACAATCCCTTTCGTTTGTCCTCATCATTGCCTGCGTTCCTGCAATCCTGAAAAAGCACCTTACTGTATTGCACGTGTTTTAGGCGATGCCTCAAAAGGCAGATTGATTGAATCATTTGCTTTCGCTGGCGCCAATGCCTATCGCTGCAATGAAATTGTCCCTGTAAAAACATTAATCGCGCAATTGAAAGAAGAACTTATAAATAGTTTAAATAGATAAGAACTACTACAATTTATAAAGCATAAAAATTAATTCAAAGCTGATTGTGTCTTCAAAACTTTCAGCAATTATAATTACAGTTTTCCCCTTATTTTAAAAAAAATCAACGCTTCAGGGCTTACAGAACGATCAATTTTATCCACTATGGGATAGTAAGCATAACTTTAATATTGAAATCGGAAAGCAATATTGATTTATAATTTCTTTTTAACCTCTGTTTCTTTAAAACCTTCAACAAAATCGCCAACTTTGATATCATTAAAATTTTCGACGTTTAAGCCGCAGTCCTGGCCTGAAACAACTTCTTTAACATCGTCTTTAAATCGTTTTAACGATGCCAGGTTACCCGTATATACAACAATTCCATCGCGAATAACTCGAACTTTATTACTTCGCTGTATTTTTCCTTCTTTGCACATACAACCGGCAATTGTTCCAACTTTTGTTATTTTAAAAACTTCCTTTATTTCAAGTGTAGCAACAATTTCTTCCCTGATTTCGGGCGAAAGCATCCCCTCCATTGCATCTTTTAGCTCTTCGATAGCATTATAAATGATGGAATAGAGACGTATTTCTATCTGTTCTTTTTCAGCGAGTCTGCGTGCGTTTAATGACGGGCGCACCTGGAACCCAATAACAATAGCATTTGAGGCTGCTGCCAATAAAATATCCGATTCTGAAATCTGTCCTACAGCTTTGTGAATAATATTTACTTGTATTTCAGGAGTAGAAAGCTTAATGAGCGAATCAGTAAGCGCTTCAATAGAACCATCCACATCGCCTTTTACAATTACATTAAGCTCTTTGAAATTTCCAATAGCTATGCGGCGTCCGATTTCATAGCAATACGAAACCGAACCAGTTAAAAA
>CAVSGB010000012.1:0-7160 GCA_963726845.1 uncultured Bacteroidota bacterium
TATGCCCAAGTATATACAAATCTCATACATTGATATAAATGACTAAAACTGGGAAAGGAAATATATTAGAAAAAGCAGTATTAGAAATTGAAAAACTAATTTTTAAACAAATTGGTATTTTGGATTCAAAAGATATAATAATTGAACCAAAAAAAAAATTCTATGAGGAAGGTGTTTGTATTCATGAGATTGATTTATATGTTAAGGTTAATCAGGGATTTGATTATGAACATGTTTATATTTTTGAGTGTAAGAATTGGGATTATGGTCCTGTTGACAAAAAGGAAATTTCTGATTTTAACGAAAAAATTATTTATACTAATGCTGATATTGGATTTTTAATTGCTAAAAAAGTTACAAAGTCCGCAAATATTGTAGCAAAAAAGCACCAAAGAATTAAAATATTAAAAGCTTCAAGTGTTCTAAATAAACTTTTCAATGCGCCTATAATTGGCAAAGTTGAGACTATTGATAACATTAAAGTAGAAAAATTTACTTTTGTATCCAACAATCCTCAAAGTATTGCTACTGTATCATCGGAAACATTTGACCAGAACTTCATTTCAAGTAGCGACATAAAAATTACGGTTAAAGAATTTATGTATAATTTCTTGACTTCAATTGCTCGTCAAGCAAAAGAGCAAAATTATCCAAAGGATATTGATTCAGGCATTATTAATTATAATGTTACCTCAGATATTGACTATAGTAGTATTAATCTTCAATTAAATAATGATAGAATTTTACAAGTAAAATCAATATTCTCATTTGATTTGATAATATCAAAGCCAATAATTAAATCGTCTTTTGACATTGAAAAAAGAGGTAGATTTGTATCTATTGATATTATTACTCCAAATAAAATATATAAAATGGAATATAAATCAATTCCCCATAAGTACAGTAAAGATGAATGGGACACAGAAATTAAAATATGGAAATAAAATACCTGTGCATAACATCGGCTCATATTTCATAAGGGTTTCAGAGGTATTGCAAGTTCAGTTCCCGTTGGCAAGTTTTGTGCCGGGGGATAAAGACGCACTTCGCAAACCCATACGAAACATAGCCGCAAGCGTTTAGGCGCAATTGCTGTCGTATCGTCTCAAGATTATCGGTTAACAAAATTGCTAACATCTTTTAGGTTTATTTATATTGATTGAATATCATAAAATTTTAAATTTGTATTTATAATGTAAATTCAATGGAGAAAATAAGATATATTGATTTGTTTTGCGGTATAGGTGGATTTAGGATAGCAATGGATCAAGCTTGCTTTGAAAACTACATTGTTCCAGAATGTGTTTTCTCCTCTGACATTGATACATATTGCCAAGACAGCTATGAAGCCAATTTTGGACATAGACCAGCAGGTGATATTACTCAAGTTGACGAAAAAGATATTCCTGATCATGACATTTTATTTGCCGGCTTCCCTTGTCAGCCTTTCAGTATAATAGGACAAATGCAAGGTTTTAACGATATTCGTGGCACTCTCTTTTTTGATATTGTTAGGATTATAAAACATAAACAGCCAAAAGCTTTTATTTTAGAAAATGTAAAACAACTTGTTGGTCATGACGGTGGCAAAACGTTAAAGACTATTATAAAAACTTTGGAAAAAGATTTAAAATACCATGTTAAAGTTGCAGTATTAAATGCACTTGATTATGGCCTTCCTCAAAAGCGAGAACGTATAATAATTGTTGGACACAGAGAACCAATAATGTTTAATTATCCTTCACCTGTCAGACCGTTTAAACCACTTTCAGAAATTCTTGAAAAAAAGGTTGACAAAAAGCATTATGCTTCTGAATATATCTTACAAAAACGAAGAGAAAAACATAAGTCTGCTTATCAGCTTTCTATTTGGCACGAAAACAAGGCTGGAAATATTTGTTCATATCCATATTCTTGTGCTTTACGTGCTGGCGCATCTTACAATTATTTACTCATAAATGGAGAAAGAAGGTTAACTCCAAGAGAAATGTTTCGTTTACAAGGGTTTCCAGACAGTTATAAAATTGTAGTAACAGATGGTCAAGCAAGGAAACAAGCTGGTAATGCAGTTCCAGTAAATATAGTAAAGGCAGTTATTTTAAAATTACTTCCGTTCGTTGCATCCTCATTAGATATGACTTCGGTTTTGAGAGAATATGAAGTAAGCTATGGAAAACGATAAATCACCAAAATTAAGAACAGTAAATAAATCTGTTTCAGCTTTTCCCTTAAATGAATTCCCAAAAGAATTTCCGTTTTTACTTGGCAAAGAGTTAATTTACTTGCTTACTTCGAAAGGCAAGCCTGAACTTGAAGGTTCTGAATGGGAAAATATTTTTGCAAACTGCATTGGTGCTGACTGGAAACCATCCAATGTAGGACTTGATGATGTTATGATGGGCAATACTGCTTGGGGAGCTAAAACAGTGAAATCAAGCAATCCTTTCACACAGAAGAAAGTAAGATTGATTTCAGGTCGCAATTCTCCAAATTATTCTTTTGGAGAGCGCAGCGATCAAAAAGCAGATGCAAATTTAATTGGAAAACTTGTCCTTGATATTTGGAACGAAAGAGTTTCTTCAATTCGTGAAAAGTTTAAACATTTACGGACAGTCGTTCTTATAAAATCAAATGACCTTTCTGAGGTCGTCGTTTTTGAATTCGATACAATTCGTTATGACCATGAACTATATAAATGGGAATGGAATAAAAATAATAACTTAGTTGGAACTCACAAAAAGTCTGGTGAACATTGCTTTACATGGCAACCGCATGGCTCGCAATTCACAATTATTGAGGATGTTCCTCATAAAAGTTTGGTTATTCAAATTAAACAGCCGCCAATTTTAGACAAAGAGCAGGTACTAAAAGCCCTTGGATTTGATAAATCATGGATTACTGTAATTCATAAGAATGACTGATACCTTTACAAAGGAAAAAAGAAGTCAAATTATGCGACAAGTTAAAAGCAGTCGCAATAAATCTACAGAGATAAAACTTATTGATTTTTTCAAAACTCACTCAATCAAAGGTTGGCGAAGGAATTGTAAATTATTTGGTAAACCAGATTTTGTTTTCATCAAGACTAAAATAGTAATTTTCGTTGATGGGTGTTTTTGGCATGGACACAATTGCAGGAATACAAAGCCAAAGGACAATAAGGAATATTGGGATGCTAAGATTGGCAATAACATCCAACGAGACAAACTAGTGACAGAAAATCTAATTGAGAAAGGATGGTTTGTAATCCGTTTATGGGAATGTGAGCTAAAAAATTACGAAATATTAAAGAAAAAAATAAACAACAGCGCCTAACATCGGCTCACAGCCAATGCGGGTTTCAGAAGGTTTGCAAGCGTCAGCGCCCGCATGTGGGCATTTGTGCCAGCGGACAGGGAAGCAACCACGAAATCCCGCACTGGCAGTAGCCGCGAACGTTGGCGGCAAGGTTAATTTAGCTCCGATATTCTAATATATCGCCAGGCTGACATTCTAATATTTCACAAATTGAATTAAGTGTTGATAATTTAATTGCCTTAGCTTTTCCTTGTTTTAAAATAGAAAGATTCGATTGGGTAATACTGACTTTTTCTGAAAGTTCATTTAACTTCATTTTTCTTCTGGCGAGCATTACATCCAAATTTATTATAATTGCCATATTATTAGTTTTAGATAGTTAATGAAGTTTCTTCTTTTAGTTCATTGCCATATTTAAAGACAATAGAAAGTGCATATATTAATATAGAGATTATTACCAACTTAAAATTTAGATTCATTATCCCTTTGGTAATACCTTTTTCAAATGAGATGAGACCATGACTTGTTTGAATAAAATCATTTGGTATGACAATTCCTGGAAGTATGTGAATTAAGTTATCAGCAACAGCCCAAAGAAACACTATCAGTGCAATTATTTTAATTCTTTTTGAATTCGAATTATCGAAATAGTCTTCCTTATTAAAAGATTTAAAAATAAAGTTCAATTGCAAAGTGATTAAGAATACAGCAATAAAATCTACAAATACAATAATTTCATTGAATATAGAACCACATTTTTTCTATTGAATAAATATGATTCGGAAGCTTAGAGTTTGACAATTCTAGAGTTAAATTAGCATGACCTGAAACTAATTTTGTTGTGGTTGATTTATAATCAACAAATGAGAGTGGTTTTAACTCTGTTTTTATAGCTAAAACCAAGATCATAATAAAAACAATACTTTGCAATATCAAAGCGATATTAATTGCATACTTCAGAGCTTTTATAATATTATTCTTTTTCATAATGTAATTTGATTAATTTATGATTCAAAAATAATAAAATAATATTAAATAACAAATATTATTTATTGTAACACGATAAATATTTATTATAAAACCCAGCCGCCAACATCGGCTCATATAAAATGCGGGTTGTAGAGTGTTTGCAAGTTCAGTGCTTTCTAATTATATTTGTGTAGTGTGATTTATCCTGCAAGTAAATCCCGCACTTTACATAGCCGAGGAACGTTATGGGCAATTCCCCCTATCACGAAACAGAGATTAATTTCTCTGGCTAACGAAAATTTATTACATTTGATAAGATGTTCTTTGCAAGGCCGTTTTTAAAATTGGAGCATAATAGCCCGGGTGCCATTCTGGTTGAAATGTAAAATCTTCTGATTTTTGAAGGTGTTTGATAATTTCAGTGGTGGCATCGATATTTCGATGACCCCGTTCAGAATAATTTTAAAATTAATGATACATTTCCAAAGAACATTTTTTTATGATTTGGCGCCATAAATATTAATTTAAAAGTGTAATTTGATTACATCAAGTTATTGGCTTTGCTATTGTTTTGAAAGAAATTAAACAAATTGGAATATATTGATAATCAGCTTGTCTTTAGTTCTTAAGTCTGACGTTAGTCAGAAGTTTAACAAAAATTCACAGTTGTTATTTTTAGCATATACATATTTTGGCTTGATATTTGTCAATTGAAAAAATGACAATGGAGACAGATACCATTATAAAAAACGAGGCAATATCTAATTGTCTTTATATGTAGGATAATTTAAATCAAAAAAAAATGAAAAAATGTTTTTTAATTTTAATTACAGTTTGTGGAATTCAGATGGGTTATTCGCAAACAGAAAAAGGGAAAATGTTTATTGGAGGACAGATTAATCTATCTGGTAATACAACTTCCAATTTGGATACATTATACAAATATGATTATAATTCAAATGGATTTACCATTGCACCAAATTTTGGTTATTTTATCATAGATAACTTTGCTATCGGTGCAAATGTAAATTTAGGAGTTTCAAATTACACTGAAAAACAAAATTACACAAATCAAATTCCGTCAGAATACACAAATAAATACAATACGTTAAGTTTTGGAATAGGTGGATTTGCCCGTTATTATATGAATATTACTGATAATTTTAAGTTCTATTTTAATGGTGGTATGAACTATCTTCATCAGATACAAAAGACAACAAATTCAAATAATGATCCCAACTATGTTTATTCTACGAATAATCCAGCTAGTCAAGAGAATCAAATAAACAATGTTTCTCTTATCATTTCTCCTGGATTAGTTTATTTTGTAACACCCAAAATAGGTATTGAAACGGCTTTTGGCAATATTAATTATAGTTACTCAAGTTCTAAGAACACTAGTTTGTCATATGATAATCATAATAATTCGAGTAGTTATGGCATCAATTTGAATCTATCGACTTTTTTCCTAGGTCTTAATTACTATTTCTAAACATTTAAAACCTGCCCATAACATCGGCTCACCAAACCATGCGGGTTTCAGAGGTTTTGCAATTGCAGTGGCACGCATGCAGTGGCATTGCAAGCGGACAGGGACGCGCCCCGCGTTTCCCGCACGGTTGGTAGCCGCAAACGTTAGTAGCCATGTCGTCGCCATAACAGCATTGTATTTATTCAATAGATTGATTAAATTTGTAAAAAAATAGATTATGACAGATTTAGCTTTAAAATATAATTTATTGGATACTTCTGCAAAGAGAGAGGTTCTTGATTTTATGGATTTCTTATTGACAAAAGAAACTAAGTTACAAAAGCCACTTAAATCAGATTATAAAAGAAAAATATTAAAAGTTTCTGTTTGGAAAGATTCGGATATTGACTTAATGATTCAAAATCAACAAAAACTTAATCAATGGAAAGCACAAGAGTGGTAGTTGATACAAATATTTTCATTGATTATCTCAGAGCCAAGGATAAGAAAAATACTGATTTATACAAAATTTCAAGCAGTAAAAGGATTTATATCTCATCGGTGACACTTTATGAGCTTTTAATGGGAGCTACAAATGAGCAAAAAAGCGAAGATGTTCATTTATTAACAGATGATACAATTATTCTGCCTTTTGATGAAGAAGTGAGTATTTGTGCTTCAGAAATCTATCATGATTTGAGAAAAATAAACAAAATGATTGAGTTTCGTGATATTTTTATTGCTGCAACTTGCTTGATTCATAATTTGTCTATAAAGACAAAAAACAAAGAACATTTTAAAAGAATTAAAGGACTTAAAATAGAATAAAATACACGGCTACTAACAGCGGCTCATACCCAATGCGGGTTTCAGAAGGTTGCGATTGTTAGTGCTTTCTATCATCTTTCGTCATCGGGGGACAGGGACGCGGTTATAAATCCCGCACTGGGCATAGCCGCGAGCCGTTGGGCGTCATGCAAAAAGACCACCTCGGTTTATTTGAAAATTGATTAATTTTATTGATTTGTTGGACTTAAAAAAACGGATGATTATTTGGAGTCAAAAGTGATTTTCTTAATTAAACCTTCTCTATCCTTCTTGATGTGTTTTGCAAATGATTTACCTCTTTCTGATATTTCTAAGTATTTGTCACTCCAAACCACAATTTCCATCAAGACTGGTATCAAGTCAATTCCTTTGGGAGTTAATTTGTATAAATATTTCGCTTTACTCTCAGGATGTTCCTGCTTAACAAGTATTCCGGCGGACTCCAACATTATCAATCTATCCGCAAGAATATTTGTTGCAATTTTCTCCTCCGAATTTAAAAAATCACTATAAGTGTTTTTTTTATCAAAAATAATATCTCTGATGATCAGCAATGACCACTTATCTCCTAAGATGTCCAATGCTGAACTGATTC
>CAVSGB010000013.1:0-11255 GCA_963726845.1 uncultured Bacteroidota bacterium
GACTATAGCGAATTACCAGTTAGATTATTATTGTCATATTTGAAGGATAACCGCCAAAAACTTCCTGCAAATATTGAAAATATTGCCAAATCCATTCCTGCGATAAAAGGTAAGATTTTAAGGTATAAATTTCGTGATAGTTGCATTGTAAAATATGGTATTGAGAAAACCCTCTTAATTCTTAATGATATTGCAAAACAACTTTACAATAATATTACAGACAGCCAGATTGATGACCAGATTTCATGCATTTATACAGATAATTCCGGTAAAATCTGGATTGGTTACATGGCTGGGAGCTTCTCGTGTTTAGACCTTTCAACAAATAGTTTTACTCATTACCCTTTCCAAAATAGTTATATAAGACAAACCGATGCAACAAATGTAGTTTCGATTTACCAATGCGAAAATGAATTGTATGTTGGTTATGAAATTGGTTTTATCGAAGTACTTGATTTAAAAACAGGAATTGTACATTCACTGAGAGATAAATTGAATTTAAAATATATTACACAAATCAGGAGATTTGATGACAAATATTTATGGATTGCTTCCGGGATAAAAATTGTATTACTCGATATCAATAAAAAAATATTCTCGACATTTTCCGATTCTTATAATTTTAAGGGAATTTCTTTACCTCAATCAGCTAATTGTGTTTTCACAGATGCTCAACAAAACAAGTGGATTGGAACCAGCATGAATGGATTTTACCTTGTTTACGAACCAAAAGGTTTTAAAATATATAACAGTACAAACGCGCTATCATCTGACTATGCTGATGCAATAATCCAGGACAGAAAAAAGAATTACTGGGTTGGCTATTATACGTCAAACTTAGATTGTGTTTCGCCCGACTGGAAAAAGCGGAAAAATTATTCTTACAAAGCTGGTGTTAAAGGATGTTTTGCAAGTGAATCAGTTTTTTCAGTTTTTGAAGATTCTGATGGGAATATTTGGATCAATAATTATTTAAGCGGTTTGCAACTTTATAATCCATCAACAGATAATTTCTCTGTTTTCCGAAACGATACTAAAAACCCAAATTCAATTCCTTCTAATGATACACGGAGTATTATAGAGGATAGCTATGGTAACTTGTGGCTTGCGACACATAGTGGAGGATTGTGTAAATTTGACAGAAGGCATAAGATTTTTAAAACTTACAAGGCCGATTACGACAAATGGCACAACAAGCTTCCAACAGACTGGTTAACTTGTGTTGCATCAGACAAAAGAGGTTTTATCTGGGTTGCAACAGTTGATGGATTTAGCATTTTTGATACAACAAGGCAAGTATTTCGAACATTTAAAAATTCTAACAGTTCGTTGCCACACAATTATGTTACCAGCATTTATATCGATTCACATCAGAACGCATGGTTAGGGACAAAAGGCGGCCTGGCAATTTTCGACTGGAAGGGTCAAAAAATATATAAAATCGTTAAAGACGATGGCATCCCAAACAATGAAATTAAAGCTGTACTTCAGGATAATAAAGACCATTTCTGGATAAGTACCGGACTTGGAATTTTTAGTTGTGAAGCTTATAGTTCAGGAAATCTTGATTTGGGCTTAATAAAAAAATCGATTGCAAAATTTAATATTTCAGATGGAATATCTTCTAATGAATTTTGCGACAGATCATGCTTCAAGACAAATGAAGGAATGATTTTATTCGGTGGAAGGAATGGTATAACTGCTTTTTACCCGGATAGTATAAAACAAAACCTGCAAATTCCTCCCGTTTTATTTTCAAATTTAAAATTGTTCAATACAACTGTTGTGGTCAACAGAAAATATGGAGATAATATTTTGTTGTCCAAACCTCTTTACCTTACAGATACTGTGATTTTCAGTTTTAAACAGAACGTACTTACTTTCGAATTCGTTGCTTTGAACTACATTCAGGCCAATAAAAATAAATACAAATGCCAGCTTGTAGGATTTGATAACGATTGGCAGTTTTTAGAAAATAAGACTGAAGTAACCTATACGAACCTGAAGCCTGGTAAATATATTTTAAAAGTTACTGCATCAAACAACGATGGTATTTGGAACAATGAAGGGAAATCGCTTATAATATTTGTTACTCCTCCAATATGGCAAACATGGTGGTTCCGCCTTCTTGCAATAATTATTATAATTCTTTTGTTAATAGGTATTTATTATTGGAGGCTTTCGAGGGTTCATAAAATGAACAGGACACTCCAGGAACTTGTTCATAAGAGGACAATAGAGATTGAAGAAAAAAATCAGGAACTGCTTGCTCAAACCGAAGCACTTAACAGAACAAACACACAGCTTGGAGAAAGACAACAAATTATTGAAGAACAAACTGAAGAATTGACTACCCAGCGCGACGAACTAAGTCAGTTGAATAATACCAAGGATAAGCTTTTTTCAATTCTTGCCCACGACATGAAAGGCCCGTTTAATGCTATTCTGGGTTTTAGTGATTTATTGCTGGAAAATTTGGACAGTTATTCAAAAGAAAAAATTGAATCTCAACTAAAAATCATAAGAGATGCTTCACTTTTTTCGTATGAACTTCTTGAAAACTTGTTGCAATGGACAAGAGCACAAAAAGGAATGATTGAATTTGCCCCTACTCAAATAGAAGTAATCGAATATCTTGAGGATGTTATGAAAATGCTAAAAAAGCAAGCATCACGTAAGGAAATAGCTATTGAACTCGAAGTAACCGGAACTGAAAAAACTGTTAAAGCAGATCCACACATGCTAAGTACTATTATCCGAAACCTTACCAACAATGCAATTAAATACAGTTATTTCGGCAGCAAAATAATTATAAAATTGAATTTTGAGAATGATGCACTTCTTGTTTCAGTTACCGATAAAGGCATTGGAATATCAAATGAAATAAAAGATAAAATATTCCATCTTAACGAAGTTTTTTCAAAATCAGGAACTGCCGGAGAAAAAGGTACTGGGCTTGGGCTTTTTATTTCAGCTGATTTTGTGAACCGCCACAAGGGTAAACTATGGGTAGAAAGCGAAGAAGGAAAAGGAAGTACTTTTTATTTTACAATTCCCTATCATTAATTTATCCACAATTTAACCTACTATTCCTTTTACTGTATGCAAAGTAAATTACTATCCCAATTATAAACCAAATCAAGAATCGCATCCAATTTGTTATTCCTAATTCCGTCATTAAATACAAATTCGCCAGCAGGCTGATTACAGGAATCAGCGACAATTCATTTACTATACAAGCAAGTGTAATAGCGAAAGAAGCAAAAATGAAAACGATTATTGGAATTTTGTGTTTGAAAATATCCCATGACCCGGAGAAATCGAAAAAATGAATTATGCTTTTGCTGTTAAAAAACCAGGCTATTAGAATTACAATTGTCCATAATACTAATATAAAATATCGGCTATTGATATAGGGAATTTTGTAAGCATTGTGCTGGTTTAAGTCCTTCTCATCGAGCATAAGGACACCTCCTGATACAAGTACAAAAGCAAAGAGCGTCCCGATACTGGTCAAATCGGTAACTTCGACCAGGTTTACAAACATTGTAGGTACAGCAACAACAATGCCGGTAAGCACTGTGGCAAAAGCCGGTGTTCGATATTTAATATGCAATTTTGAAAATATTTTTGGTAAAAGCCCGTCGCGGCTCATGCTCATCCATATGCGAGGTTGGCCAACCTGGAAAACCAACAGCACACCAGCCATTGCTATAATTGCACTCAAAGCAATAATACCGGACAGCCAATTGAGATGAAGCCTGTGAAATACATACGACAAAGGATCACCAACTCCCAATTCCTTATAATTGACCATGCCTGTCAATACCAAACTTATTACAATATAAAGGATTGTTGTCACCAAAAGTGCAATCATCATAGCCTTTGGAATATCTTTCTGGGGATTATTACATTCCTCAGCAGTTGTTGAGATTGCATCGAACCCGATATAAGCAAAAAAAACTCCCGATATTCCTTTTATAACGCCACCAACACCATTTGGGGCAAATGGCTTCCAGTTATTTTTATCCACATAAAAAGCGCCAACAGCAATTACAATAAACAAAACAAGCAGTTTTAATAATACCATGACATTAGCAGCAATCTTACTTTCGTAAATGCCGACATAAACAAGCCATGTGATTAAAAAAATAATTGCAAAGGCAGGTAAATCGAAAATTACCGGGATGTCAATTAACCTGGGTGCAAAATGCCATGCATTCCATGACTGCTGAAGTAATTCAGAAATATGACCGAATGGTATCCCGGAATGCAATAAAGTTTCAACCTGCTTATAACCTGAATAAGCCGATCTGTAATCCATTGAAAGAAAATCGGGAAAATGAATTCCCAAACCTTGTAAAAGAGAAGTGAAATAATCAGACCACGAAATAGCAACGGCAATATTCCCAACTGCATATTCCATGATGAGGTCCCAGCCAATTATCCAGGCAATAAGTTCGCCAAAGCTTGCATATGCGTAGGTATATGCACTACCGCTTATAGGAATTGCCGATGCAAATTCGGCATAACAAAGAGCAGAGAAACCACAAGCAACAGCAGTAACAAGAAAAAGAATTGAAACAGCAGGTCCACCACTGACAGCCGGCATTACCGATTGTGCTGAAAATTCCGGCGCCAATAATTGCAGCGATTCCAAATGAAGTCAGATCAAGGGTTTTTAAATTCCGCTTCATCTGAACTTTTTCATCAGAATTATGGCTCGAAGCCAAAATACTATCGATTGTCTTTCTGCGAAAAAGTTGTTTATAATCCAATAAGAAAGTTTTAATCAGTTTAACCCATTTTTAATATAAACCAATTTTGTGAAATAGATAGTTGTTGATTATTTCTGGTATATCAAAACTTTAAAATTGTTTAAATTAAATTCTTTTTTGTTTTTGTTCCAAAAATATGATTTAAAATATATAATTGAGTCCAAAACATTTTGTTTGGGAATTTCTAAATGGACTTGAAATTTTTTATTTTCATTTGTAATACCTGTATTTCGCCAAAGTATTATACTATCATTCTTTGTAGATAATTGATATACTAATGAAAAATCTTTGTCCGGGAAGCTTGGATATTTAAGTGAAATATCATAATGAAAAGTTTTGTTTGCGATTTTTGTTGAATTTATAATATTATAATACTCTGTACTAAATTTTACAGAATCTGTGCTATGTTGTGAGTATATTAAATTATAACCTAAGGATTTGCAATATAAACTATCAGGCAAAATTTTATCATCACAACTTACATGCAAACTGATCTTTTTAAAAAGTTCCAAATCTCTTTGAAGTTTGGCTTTTATAATATTATCATTTAATAAGGTTAAAGATAAGTCTTTGTTAACCTTAAAAAGTTGTTCGCCAGAAAGGAAAAAATTATCTGATAAATAATCTACAATATCCCTGTTATCGTCCATGAATGCAATTTTCACATCTCTGTCAGATTCGTCAATATTAAGCTTATTCCCTAAAGCTGCAGAAACATCAGGGATTTTAATTTTATATGCAGACAATAAAGAAAGCAGGGTTTCATAAATGTCAAGATGACTCACTGTTTTCGTGAAAGTTTTAGGCCTTTTAGTTTTGGCGAGAAAATTATCAGAGGCACATGGTACCTTTTTAAGGAATTTGCCCTCGGCATTTCTGTCATAGGATGGTCGCCGGTTATAATAAATATTGTATTTTCAAAATCGGGCCTTTTTTTATAATTATTGATAAATTCTTCTATTGCATCATTAACAAATAGTTCTGATAAAACATATTTTTTATATGTTTTAAAAAATATTACGTCATCATTCTTTTTTAATGATTTAATAATGTTGGAAAATTGATTTTCATAATGTTCGTTATCCGCAATAATGTAAGGAGAATGACTTGTCCCGGTAAAATAAATATCCAATCTTTTTTTCGCTGCAATAGTATCTATAACTTCCAATGATTGATTAAACAAATCTTTATCGTTATATCCCCAAAAGAAATTATCCTTGCCTACAATTATTTTTTTAAATTTCTTATTAAATCTGCTATTGTCACATATCAGATCGATATTGTTGAACCTAAAAAACATGTCTTTATGATGAAACCAACTGCCTTGTCCATAGAAAAAAGATGTGTAATAACCATTATACTTAAGAATTGAGACCAAAGAATAATGGTTTGGATATATATCTAACAGCGTAAAACCTTTTTCGCCGTATGGTAAACTTCCTGTAATTAAAGGAACTACTGCAAAAGATCGTTCTCCCAGGGTGAAGCATCTTTTCCAATAAAGGCTTTCATCTTTTAACTTTTCAATAAAAGGCATCAAATGAACATCATGATATGTATGGACGAAATCGTCATTTAAACCTTCAACAATCAGAATTACTATATTTGGAGCGGATTTAAAATCGTTGAAAAATGGGGCAAGGACATTTGTATTATCAAACTTGTGCAATAATGGGTAATCTAAATTTATATATGAATGAGAAGGATGTAATTTTTGATATTCGATTGCATCTTTTCTTGAATATAAGTTATTCTCTTCTTTAAAGAAAAATGAAATTGATTGTGAATAAAAATATTGAGATTTATTTACAGAGAATTTATTTAATCCTGTCGAATTTGATATCTGAATGAAAATGAAAACAGGCAATGAAAGTAAAACAAATAAATAGCCCAAAAAGATTATCCGTGTAGAAAATTCCACTTTCTTTAAATAACGATATGAAATATAGATAATTATTTCTATAAATAATAATAAAAGGAATGCTTTTATATAACTAACTCCGGAAGTGTTTAAAGTATATAATATCTCTCTTAATGAATATTGATAAAGGAAAGTATCTAATGGGAGTAACTGATAAATAAAATATTTTAATATTAAAAAGTGCAATACAGACATTATTGCTATTAAAAATAATAACAATGAATTTGCCAGTTTAAATGAAATACGATAGCTTAAAAAATAAATTGGGCTAAGAACTATCAAACAAGTGTTTGTAAATATAATGTCAAATAATAGCCCTGTTAATTCCGAACTGATAAGTGATTCCTGAAATCCGTAATTTAAAAGGATTAATACAGTTTCAACTAACCGCAATAATATCTGAACTATAAGGTTTAAAACTAATATTTTAAAATAATCATTTCGGATTTTCATGTTTTATATTATTAACTATAGTTCGGTATATTTTTAATGTGAATTTATATGTAATTGATTTGGTGATATTTGGTGTTTTTGTGTATTGGTGGCAGGAAATTCATAATAGCCACAAAATCACCAAGTCACCAAATTACACCAAAATATTTACCAAACTATTGTTATTAAAAGAAATCATTTCAAATGGCATTATACTGATCATTTTGGCAATTTTGACATCTGTAATTCAGCAAAAGAGTATATCTACAAATTTAGCATTTTCAGTTAATTGTCGAAACTTAATTTAAATTGATGCATCCGAAAAAATAATTTTAATAATTTTACAAATAATAAATTAAAAGTGATGAAAATATTTAAATACGTTCCTAATACTTTTACCTGCCTGAACCTTGCTTGCGGATTTCTTGCAATTATCCTTTCATTCCAGACTTACATGCAGGTATATGCTGCTTATTTAATTTTCCTTGCAGCCTTATTCGATTTTCTTGACGGACTTAGTGCGCGTATGTTAAACGAGTTTTCTGAATTAGGAAAACAGCTTGATTCATTAGCCGATATTGTCAGTTTTGGTGTTGCACCGGGCATTTTAATCTACCAATTAATTAATATGTCATTGAGTGTTGTAATGGTTGAAAATAAATTTCTTGAAATTCTATTTCTGTGTTTATCATCGTTCATTCCTATATTCTCCGCTTTAAGGCTTGCAAAGTTTAATATTGATGAAAGACAGGTTAAAACCTTTATTGGTTTGCCAACCCCGGCAAGCGCAATTTTAATCTCATCTTTTACAATCGTCCTATTTTTCACTACCAGAATGGGTTTGCAGGAATTCCTTTTAAGAAAAAGCACTTTGACAATTCTTATTTTAATCGATAGTTACCTTTTAGTTTCAAACCTTCCAATGTTTTCGTTAAAAATAGATTCTTTTTCATTTAAAGGACATATCGTGCAATTTTTATTTCTTGCAATTTCTTTAATAATGCTGCTATTTATGAAAGTATTTGCGTTCCCTTTAATTATTGCCCTCTACGTGTTGTTATCATTAATCACTTTTCTATTTAAGCCTAAAGTTGCAAGTAATTGATTTTTTAACTTAGTCCTAAATATTTTTTCATTTTATAAAAGGCCCCTTTTTCTGTAAGTTTCATATCAATAATATCCAGGCAGATTAGGTTTATCATAATGTTTTCAGCCTGCAACTGCGTCAGGCGTGAAATCCTTGTGAATTTTGAAATTGTTATTTGTTCGTTTACTGACAAATAGGCCAATAATTCGTTTTCGCTTTTTGAATATTCAATAAAAGTTCCATGTGGTTTGTTTCTCCTTTTCCACACTTCAAGAAGCACACGGTTTGCAAGTATATTTTGATCGGCCACGCGAATGTAGGCCAACCATCTACCTTTTTCATCCTGTGCAAAAACAGGTATTTCAGATCTTTGAACGGAAACTTCAGATACGGTGCGGGTTTCAACAATCCAATTTTTAACTTTGAATAAAATTGGAGGTTTGCAATATATGCTGGCAGCGGCTTCAACCATGTAATATTCTTCTTCAGTCCGAACTCCTGCAATGGCTCCATTATCTTTTACACCAACCAAAAGCCTTCCTCCATTGGTATTTGCAAATGCTACCAATGTCCGGGCAATTTTCCGGGAATCGCTTATTTCGAATTTAAAATCGAGTTGCTGGTGTTCGCCCTCAGCAATCAAGCGCAAAATATAGCTTTGATCGGCAGAAGGTGATTGACTTTTAGTCATGGCCTTAAATTAGGTTCCCGCTTCCATTGGCTTTCGCGCCCGAGAAATTTAATACCAAGTACATAACCTTTTAGTTTCAATATATTTTTATTCATATCCAACCACAAATAACAATCATATGTATTGCCACTCTCAGGATCATAAATTGTCCCACCTTCCCAGGTTTTAGACTTGGGATTGTAAATAGAATTATTCAATATCTGAAGGCCGACGACCTTTACTGACCTAAGTTTTTCATTTGGGTTCTTCGTATCTTTAGCATCTTTTTCTTTATCCATCCACACAACTCTACCATAAAACTTGCCATTCGATACTTTAAACACCTGTACCTGCGAATCACCTTTTTCAGTAAGCCAATAACCACATATTTCATCACTCTGTGCCTGGACGTTAATGAAAGAAAAAATGATTGGAATAATTATTAATGTTATGTTTTTCATATATTCCTGTTTTACTTAAAATCAAAAATATAAATAATTCATCAATATTTTCCTAATATTGCTGTAAAGCATTTGCGATGCAATATAACTTAATAACTGTTTTAGGGCCAACTGCCAGCGGGAAAACTAAATTATCTGCAAATATTGCATCCCGGCTGGGAACCGGAGTTATAAGCGCCGATTCGCGCCAGGTTTACCGTGGAATGGATATTGGCACTGGCAAAGACTTTGCGGATTATATTGTCGGTGGCAAACTCGTACCTTATTATCTTATCGATATTTGCAGTGCTGGTGAAAAATATAATCTTTTTGAATTTCAGAAAGATTTTTTTATGATATTCAATGAACTTATAGCAAAAGGAGAGTTACCTGTTTTGTGCGGTGGATCGGGACTTTACATTGAAGCTGTTTTAAAAGCATACAGAATCCTTTCGGTACCTTTAAATGAAATACTACGAAATGAATTATCTTTTAAATCTGGTGAAGAACTGATTTCAATTTTATCTTCACTTCAAAAACTTCATAATACTACCGATACAAATACCCGTAAAAGATTAATCCGGGCAATTGAAATTGCAAAATATCAGGAAGGACACGTTTTAAAAAACTACGTGTTGCCGGAAATAAAAAGCCTGATAATCGGAGTTGCATTTGAAAGAAGTGAACAAAAGGAACGAATTACTATGAGGCTTAAAGAAAGGCTCGAAAACGGTTTGATTGAAGAAGTCAAATCACTTTTAGAAAAAGGTATTGCCAGTGAAGACCTTATTTATTATGGCCTGGAATACAAATACATTACCCAGTATCTTACTGGGCAATATACCTTTGATGAAATGTTCAACCACCTGAATATTGCCATTCATCAATTTTCGAAACGCCAGATGACTTGGTTCAGGAAGATGGAACGCGAAGGCTTTCCGATTAACTGGATAGAAGGAACCATGCCATTGGAACAAAAGATTAAAAGCGTATTTGATTTGTTGAATTAATAATTACAATAGATCAATATCCTCCAACCTAAGGTTAAGTGTTTTAATTCTTGAATCATGTTTCTTGTTTCTTGATTCTCGATTCCTGAACCTTGATTCTTGTTTCTTGAATCTTTGTTCTTTGTACCTGACACCTTATTCCATTTATCAATATACCGATGGCACATATGTTTGCGTGTCCTTTGGAGGCCTTATGTAATCAGCATTATCCTGACGATGTGGAATTTTAATTTTATCATAAGGAATTTCTTTATACGGTATGAGAGACAAAAAATGTGTGATACAGTTTAACCTTGCCCTTTTTTTATCGTCGGCTTCTACCACATACCAGGGAGATTGCTTTGTATCGGTATGCGAAAACATCTTGTCTTTTGCTATACTGTAATCTACATAATGCTTTCTCGACTCTATGTCCATTGGGCTTATTTTCCAATGTTTTGTCGGATCGTTAACCCTTTCCTGGAAACGTTTTTCCTGTTCTTCGTCACTTACTGAAAACCAGTACTTAACAAGAATTATACCCGACCTTATTATCATTCTTTCAAATTCAGGACAGGATAACAGGAATTCATCGTATTCTTCGGGAGTACAAAAACCCATTACTTTTTCTACACCTGCACGGTTGTACCAGCTACGGTCGAGTAGTACCATTTCTCCGGCTGCAGGAAGATGCGGAACATATCGCTGAAAATACCACTGCGATTTTTCCCTTTCGGTTGGAACACCCAATGCCACTACTTTGCAATAACGCGGGTTCAGGCTTTCGGTAATTCGTTTTATTACCCCTCCTTTTCCAGCTGCATCCCGACCTTCGAATATTACAACAACTTTGAGCTTTTTATTTTTTATCCATTCCTGAAGTTTTACAAGTTCTATCTCAAACTTTAGCAATACGTACTCTAACCAAGCAAGAAAAA
>CAVSGB010000014.1:0-35956 GCA_963726845.1 uncultured Bacteroidota bacterium
CCGTGAAGCCATTAATTATTACCCTGCCCCTGCGACATTCATCAGCTGCCAGCGTACGGGTCTTATAAACGCGAACAGCCCATAACCACTTATCAATCCGCATAGGTTCTTCTTCTGGCATAAATCATTTTATTTTTAGTAAAATTAAAGTTATTCTTTATATTTAATAGATTTGATATTTTAAAGTTTCGCGGCTCACGGAACAGATTTTCATTTTTGATTCTTGGCTCTTTATTCTTGTGGCCAATATATTATTTTATTTTAATTTTTTGTTTACCCGGATACAGATTTTGGCATTTCCTATTCCAGAAAATTTTACCGTTAGCATTTTCAGGTAGTATAATCATACCTGAAAGAATTTCAGATTTATCAGCTTCGATTTCAATATTAACATCTCCTTGTTTAAGTATAATAGCAGAACTTATTTTATTAAAAACTCCCTGAACAGGCCTTATTATTATACTGCAATCAGGCTCAGTAGTTAATCCCAGCATTGTATTCAATATTATGAAAGCTGGTATTGCTTTTTGAATATAGGAATTGTAAGCAATCATTTTTGCATTGAGACGTTTAGGCAAATATTCAAGTTGCAAGGCAAGTTGCTTTCCCATTCCAGCTTTTGAAAGCGCTTCGTAAATATATAACCATTGATCTGGTGTACACCATTTCATGTGTGTATCGTTTAAAACTTTTTCGAGATTTTTTTCATACTCAATTTGTGCAACAGTATTTGTGAGAACTGCAAAGGCATTAGTAACCTGGCTGAATTGTTTATAAAATGGATTGTCAGCTATCAGGCTTTTGTCGGCATCTAAACAATTATTATAAACTGCGAGTGCAATATTTTCGGACAACTCCAAAACTCTTCTTGCTTCTTTTTTCTTACCAAACATTTGATATACCGAAGCAGCTTTTCTCGATGTATAGACTAAGTGCAGGGACAAACACGCATACATTTTGTCTTTCATCTCAGTGTTTAAAATATCTATATTATTTGAAACCAGCCCAAGCATACCATTGGAGCCTATTTGCATTTCAAACCAATCAAGAATTTTGGAAATGCCGGGAACCACCGGCATAACAAATTGTGTATCATTCCTATATTGAATATAATCGTAAACCATGTCAATCCAAACCAGAGAATTTTCTATATCAATAAATTTTTGATCCGGGTTTTTAATAAGGCCTGTTGAATCCCTGTTATTCCACAAATTCAATATGGCTTGCTGTACAATAAAATCATTATTGGTAAGCGATAGTACCATAAGACAGTTAATCCGGGCGAATGGCATTTTAATGTAAGGCTGAGCAAAGAATCAGAAATTGCGCTATCAGGAAAATATATTCTTTGTAAAGCTTTCAAACTACTATCAAATATAGTATTCAGCTTTAAATCATTGCATGAAAATGATTTGATTTTAATATTATTTTTAATTGAATCGTAATGAATGAAATTGCTTTTTAGAATTTCTGAGTACGAAATTGAACTGGCAAATGATAAAATTACGAAAGTCAGTAAATGTAAAATCTTTCTATTAAAATAAGATTGTGGGATTTTAAATAAATAAATCATCAATATTAATTTGAAAAAAACTTAACTCATTATTTTCGAAATTTACTATAAAACACTTTGTTTTGTTTCCCTTTAACAGTTTTAAATTAATTTTTTGTTTTATTTATTTAAAATTCAAATCATAACTTATTGTAGATTAGAAATGAAATTCTTTAATATTCAAATTTTTAATATCCATCCTGCCAATTCCATGCTTGTTGGCCAAAACTGTGGGGCGCACATCTTCAGGGTGTAAATCGAAAACAATACACCCATAAGCATCCATTGCAACAGGATCGGTTCCAGCAAATACTTTCATAGGTTTAATTACTTCACCTGGCCGGTTGCCCATTGGTTTTAAGAACTTCCGTTGCATCAGAAATGCACAAGTCTGGTTTTCTGATCAGGTTGACATCTGCAATACATTGTGATAAAAACTCAACATTATCGTAAAAATCTTTGGCCACCTGCATTTGTGAAAATATTTATTGGTGTCGCCATGACAATTTCCCATAAAATTTTTAAGGCAGTTAGAAAATTGAGTACCAGCATGATGCTTATTAACAGGGACATTAATAAATACGTCGCAATCGAATAAATCTTTAATCACCCATGCTTTCTTTAACGAAACGCCCTTTTGTATTTCAACTTCCTTAAATTCCCCGGAATTACTTTTTATAGCTTTTGTAATACTTTCGAATTGTTCAGACTTATTGCTTCTTTTATAAAACTCATCTGCCGGTTTAACGAGATACAATATTTCACCAGCGCCCGCATCGTTAAGTAATTTTAATATCGCAAGGACAACTTCAGTATTTGTATGCGAACCAGGTTTCGACCACCAGTTGGGGGCATTATGAAGCAATCCGACTTTCGAACCACGGGGAACGAATTTATTTATTCCTCCCAGTAATTCAATAGCTTTAACTGTGTTTTGAAAATAGTCGCTACCTGTTACGGCGCAAATATCATAACCTGCAGAAAGAATATTACCTTTCATTAGAT
Source organism: uncultured Bacteroidota bacterium (assembly GCA_963726845.1). Lineage (GTDB taxonomy): Bacteria > Bacteroidota > Bacteroidia > Bacteroidales > DTGW01 > CAVSGB01. Next base: position 2,558 of record CAVSGB010000014.1, read on the forward strand.
TTGGTAATAAAGCAACAGCAGTACCTGCAACGATGCTTTTCTTAATAAAATCCCTTCGGTTTACTTCTCTCATAAACTTAAACATTTGTTTTTTAAATTTCTTATTAAAAATAAGTTCAAATTAATAAGATGCTATTAACGAGTTGTTAAGGTTTGTTCTCTATAAAAGCATTTCATATTTTCCCCTGATTAAATCACTGTTCATTTTCGTACACAGATGTTCAGTATAAAACAAATATTCATTAATAATTACAGTGTAGTTTCAAACATAAATACCTGTATATGTGTTGTTTTATTATTTTGGCATAGTTGGTGATAAATAATAATAAAAATAATAAAAAATAAAATGCCATGAAAACAAAAAACAACTTCGCAAACTTAAAAAGTTCAGTTGCAATAGTCATTGCAGTATTTATGCTGACCTTTAGCATCTCTGCAACTGAAACAAGTAAAGACTGCAAACCCGGGAAAACTTTAAATTCTTCAAAAGAATTTGTTGAATGTGAAAACGGCAATGCCATTACTGCCCTTGCTGATATTTTTGAGCAGATTGAAAGCACTGTTAAATTTAAAGGCCCTTCTGTTCAGGATGAGGATGAAATCAACATGGCGCTGGCTAATAATAGCCCAGAAACATTTTCGGGAATGAATAACGATCAATTAGCAAATAAGGTAAATTCAACTGAAGAATTTGTTGAATGTGAAAGCACCAGTGCCTATAAAGCTCTTGCTGATATTATTGGGCAGATTGAAAGTTCCATTAAATTTAAAGGCCCTTCTGTTCAGGATGAAGAAGAAAGCAACCTGACGCTGGCTAGAAATAGCCCAGAAACATGTTTGGAAATGAAGGATGATCAATTAGCAAATAAGCTAAATTCATCTGAAGAATTTGTTGAATGCGAAAACACCAGTGCCTATAAAGCTCTTGACGATATTATTGGGCAGATTGAAAATTCCATTAAATTTAAAGTGGCCCTTCTGTTCAGGATGAAGAAGCAGTTAACCTGACACTGACCAAGAATAGCTCAGATACTTCCTCAGCAAAGAAAGATTGCCAATCGGTAAACAAGTCTAATCCTTCAAAAGAATATATCGAATGTGAAAACGGTAATGCCTTTAAGGCCCTGGCAAATATTATTGAGATGATTGAAAGTACTATTAAATTTAAAGCCCCTTCGATTCAGGAACAAGAAGAAAGTTTGGTTTTAACTAAGAATAGCAGTGCAAAATTTGTTGCAAAATTTGCAAGCTTCGAACGTAAATCACCAATTTCATCAGAATTAAATAAAGCAAATAGTAATAATGAAATTAAAAATTACCGGGAATTGACAACATGGCTTCAGAAAAAACTCAAATTTGAATTAACAAAAAATTTTGAAACTAAAAATGGCTGGTTGGTTATTTATATTGAAACCGATAAAAATGGAACTTTAGACAATTGCTCAATTTTAAAAGCTTCTGATCCTGAAGTTGACAAGATTGTAATAAAACTTATTAGCCAGGCACCTTTAAAAATGACGTTAAGTGAAAATGGATTTGCAGTAAAACAAAGATTTGAAATCCCAATCAGGTACGACATTAAGTTATAACATAATCCATCAGAAATAAATTTGAAAATTGAGTCAGCAATTTAATATTCCTTCCGGTATAAACGTCGCAAATATTACTGCGCCGTTTTTTCTTTATTAGTTAATTGAAGCTAAAGTATTAGATACCTTCTCGAAATACATATTAAAACCTGAATCAGATTTATCAACCATTATAATTACAAAATTTTTAAAAGTCCTGCACCATACTTTGTTCGACCTATAATCGGAAAAAGAGAACCCATCTTTTAATTTAATAAAATTTGCTTCCTTATTTTTATCCTGCATCTTTTTCTGCGTTTCTTCCAAACCGGAATTAGCAAATGAATCAGAATCGTATTTTAGAACAATTATTTTTGCCCCTGAAATGGTATAGCCTATACCTTCTTTGAATTTAAAAGCATCGCCCGGAATAAATTTGTAAAAATTCCCAAGACTGACGTTCCCTTTGAAAAATTTAATATAACCTTCGGCCAAACCAGAATCTTTAAAACGTGAAACCAATGAAGGCATCGAAACTGCTGGAGGCATCTTAACGAAAATAATTTTTGCAAGGCTGCTTATTGCTGAAATTAAAGAATCGTTTGGATTAGTCAGTGAAATTACTGTAAGCAAATTTGATTTCCAGAATACAGCATAATAATCCATAAAAACACCATCAGGCACATCCTTAATAACTTTCCCCTGCCCATTCAGGTAAAATGAATATGCTCCGAAAGCAGCAGCAGAATCTGACATTTCATATATTTCAACCTGCATTTGATTATTATTTTTATCCAGAAAAGCTGATGTTGCCACTTGTTTAAAGCCATATTCCATAAACACTTCTGCCCCACCATCAACGTAATTGAATAAATCATCACCTTTAAAAACTTTGATCGAGTCTGAAAAACTCCAGCCAGGTAATTCGCCTTTAGCCGGAAAAAGTTTAAACAAGTCGACAGAAAATGAATTTGCAACAAAAATATTTATAACAAACAAAACTGTTAAGAATCTTTTTATCATAGTTTATAATTGAAAAGATGATTTGATATTAATAATTCAAAAATTAAATGGATGTTTCTTTAATATTTAAGTTGTTTAAGTCCATCCTGCCAATGCCATGTTTATAAGCCATAACAGTAGTATGGATGTCTTCGGGCCTGAAATCGATAAGAGTGCAACCATAAGCATCCATAGCAACCGGATCGGTACCTGCATATACCTTATGAGGTTTTACCATTTCGCCCGGAACCGAAAGGCCCGTTGGTTTTGATAACTTCGGTGGCATCTGAAATACAGAGGTTTGGTTTTCTAACTAAATTAACATCTGCAATGCATTGAGCAAGGAATTCCGTGTCCTCGATCCCGTCTTTTGAACCCGGGCCTGCATGAAAGCTTTTATCGGTTTCGTGACTGCATGCGCCCATGTAATTTTTCAAACAATTTGTGAATGTTGTGCCTGAATGGTGCTTATTTACTGAAACATTAATGAATTTATCACATTCGATCAACTCTTTGATAATCATTGCATTTTTAATTGCAATGCCCTTCGGAATCTCTACTTGTTTATATTCACCGGAATTGTTTTTGACACTGTTTATAATACTTTCAAATTGAGCTGACTTAGGATCTTTCTTATAATAATCTTTCATCGGAGAAGCTAAATAAGTTATATCGCTTGCACCGGCTATATTTAACATTTGAAGAAGGGCGAGCATAATTTCCGGGTTAACATAAGTTCCCGGCCTTACCCATTGCCCGGTAAAATTAACAAGTAATCCGACTTTCGAACCTGATGGCACAAATTTTCCTATGCCACCAAGTTGTTCTATAGCTTTTAAAGTATTATCAAAATAATTGTTCCCGGTAACAACAGAAATATCAATTTTGCCGATATATAGAACTTCACTCTTTGCAATTTTAGAAAAAAGCGTCAACCCGGCGCCGGCAATAATGCCCCTTTTTAAAAACCCCCTGCGGCTAAATCCTGCCATAAAATCGATTTTAACATTTAAATGCAATAACAATCAAACGAAGTAAAAGTAAAAATAGATTCTGAATAATTGAATACTATTAATAAAATGTTAAAAGAGCCTTTTTGCTTTATATTTTTGAATATTGATATAGTGTTAACTTTTCCTACTTATGAATTGATTGTTCCTGAGGGTTAAACTATCATTTTTAGATTTGGTTCAATATTCATTTCTAATTCTGCTCCTTGTGTTTACAATTTTTGCAGCAATGTGAATAAGTAATTTTTGAATATTGGTTCAATTTTAGTCCCTTTGCAGAAAGTTAATAATAAATGGAAGTTATTTTCGAGGACAACCATATTATTGCAATTAATAAATCAGTAGCCGACATTGTGCAAGTCGATAAAACTGGCGACTTATCGCTTGAAGAAAAGCTTAAACAATACATTAAAGAAAAATATAATAAACCTGGCGAAGTATTCCTTGGAGTTATTCACAGGATTGACAGGCCAGTGAGTGGCGTTGTTCTTTTTGCTAAAACAAGTAAAGCTTTGACACGCTTTAACCAAATGTTCCAGGATAAAAAAATCAAGAAAACTTACTGGGCAATTGTAAAAGAAAAACCTTTGAATGAGACTGATACCTTAACACATTTCTTAGTCCGCGACAATAATAAGAATAAAACTTATGCATCCGATAAAGAAATCAGCAATTCGAAAAAAGCAGTTCTAACATATAAAATAATTGACAGATCAGATAATTTTTATTTGCTCGAGATAGATTTGCAAACAGGCCGCCACCACCAGATAAGATGCCAGCTTGCTAAAATTGGATGTCCGGTTAAAGGCGATCTCAAGTATGGTTTCCCGCGCAGTAATGACGATGGCGGGATATGCCTTCATGCCCGCAGCATTGAATTCGAACATCCTGTAACGCACGAACAGGTTAAAATAACCGCAAACCTGCCTGAAAATAATTTATGGACTTTTTTCAGCAAAAGAAACAAATGATAAAATATAAATTCATTACATTTATAACTATTCTATGTGCCTTATCAGGTTTTCAGCTTTTTGCGCAAAGGAAACATATTACAAAAGAAGATTATATTAATAAGTATAAAGAAATAGCCGTAAAAGAAATGAAGCGCAGTGGCATACCTGCCAGTATTACACTCGCGCAGGGTATGCTCGAATCAGAAAATGGGAATAGTTCATTAGCTTACAAATCGAACAATCATTTCGGTATTAAATGCCATAAAAACTGGGACGGGGATAAAGTTTATCATGACGACGATAAAGCTGATGAATGTTTCAGAAAATATGATTCACCGGGAGATTCGTACCGCGATCACACAGATTTTCTGATGAATACACATCGGTATACAAAGCTATTTGAATACAAATCCAACGAATATAAAAAATGGGCTAAAGGCTTGAAAAAGGCTGGTTATGCGACAAACCGGACTTATGACAGGGATTTAATAAAAATTATTGAAGAAAATGAGCTTTATCGCCTGGACGATGGCGATTATTCAAACTTTGCAATAAAGAAATCAAAGAAAGTAAGTATAAAAAATGATGAAAATTTCAGTGTCGATATAAAAAGAAGGAAGGTTTTTGAACGCAACCGTATAAAATATATCATTGCAGAAGAAGGCGACACTTACGATAAAATTACAAAGGATATGGATTTGTTTTCCTGGCAGCTAAAAAGGTATAATGAAATTCAAAAAGATTCAAAAATAATTCCCGGACAAACCCTATATATTCAGCCTAAGCGCTGGAATGCTGAAATAGGTAATGATTTTCATTTTGTGAAAGAAGGAGAAACCATGTATTCGATAAGCCAATTGTATGGAATGAAATTAAAAAAACTGTATCGCAAAAATCGAATGGAGCCTGGAAAAGAACCTATTACAGGCCAGAAGATGTGGCTCAGGAAACGTAAACCTGCAAAAGAAGAAAAATAAACCTGCATAAATTAATTTTTATCTTTCTTATTTTTTTATTTGAAATAAATTCATAACTTGTTGTATACCTTTTACTAACGTGGTGTACAAATGAAAAATATTCAAAATTTGTTGCAAAAAGCGGCTTTCAGTTTAATATTGTCGGCAATATGTCATTTAACAATCGAAGGCCAGGAAATAATTCACGAAGGTTTTGACAATGGAACTACAGCGCCTCCTGGTTGGACAATTAAAGCAGGTGGGACTTATGCATCTGCTACCAACTCGGGAGCAGCAATACCTTCAATAAAACTAAGCGCTACTGGAAATTACATCGAAACCTGCGACTTTAAGAACGCGAATGAATGTTCTTTCTGGATTAAAGGCGTCAGTATTGACACAATTTCTGCACTGCTTGTACAATGTAAGTCCGAAGGATATTGGATAAATCTTGATAGCATCACGAACCTTACAAATTCAAAGAAAACGTTAACTTACACTTTGCCAGATTCTTCAACAAAACTTCGTTTTACCTACTATAAAAGTAAAGGCAACCTGGCTTTTGACGATTTAATTTTTAAAAATTCTGTTCCGGTAAAAGATACCGTACCTCCTGCTTTTATTGACAACAGTCCGGTTTTGATAAACAAAACTGATTCATCGGCAACATATAATATTAATACAGATAAACCAGGAACAATATTTTATTTTTTAACCACACCAGATTTCCAGTCGATATCATTGGCAGATTTAATTAATCAATCGGGCAATGTATTAAAAAATGGGAAAATCATATTAATTAACAATACAGATACCAGCATAACTATTAATGGATTGGAAAAGAATAAAAAATATTGTATTCATTGGGTTTCGTCATTATCCAATGAAATTTCACTGAATAGCAAAATAACTATTTCAAAGCTTTCGCTTTTGACTGATGGCTGCAATTTGTTCTTTTCAGAAATGATCAAAGGAACTGGAAATAATAAGGCTATTGAGATTTTCAATCCTACCGGGGATACGATTTCATTTAATAATTATCGAATTGCTATAGCATCTGATGGCAGTGGTTGGAAAACTTCTTATTATATTTTCCCAAAAAATGCAATAATTGCCCCACAGGATGTATTCGTAATTGTAAAATCAAATTCAGATTCAATCGACTTAAAATTGGCCGATGCCTTGACAAACGGAACGGTTGTTAATTTTACAGGAAATGATGCAAGGGGCTTGCAGGAAGTTTCAGAAAATGATTCAATATGGAAATTTATCGATGTTTTCGGTGATCCAAATTCATCTAAAAATATTAGTATTGCAGGAATTGAAGGCGCAGCATCAAATCATTCAATAATACGAAAAAAATATATTACACATGGAGATATTGATTGGACTTTATCTTCAGGTTCCAGTGAAAAAAATTCAGAGTGGATTATTTCCAAACTAAATGATTTTAGCAATTTAGGCAAACACAATTTTCAGCCTATAATAAAATTGAAATTCGATTCCATTTTCTTCGATTACCAGGAAATACCGGTTTTTATCGATACAATAAGCCATTCAATGACTTTCACATTACATTCGATTGCCGATATTAATAATCTTAGACTTAAATACTATATTCCCGATGGAATAGAAATAATGCCGGATCCATCCACTTTAAACGATTACTCAAAACCTGTTAACTTTAAACTTTTGAATGCAAACAATAATGATTCTATTGAATCGGGCCTTAAATGTTATTGTTGATGAGGCTCCGAAAATCATTGATATCAAATACAATAAAATAACATGTGATACCTTTACATTGGTTTTTAATAAGCCAATAAGTTTTAATCCTTCGCAGTCATCAGCCACAAGAAATCATTTGTTTATTCATGAGTTTAATAAAAATGAGTTAATTCCAATAGGATCATTCGTTAGCGAAGATTATACAAAAATTAAAGTAGTTCCAAAACAAAAATTAAAATCATCTTGCAATTACACACTGAGTATTGATTCGATTTCCGACAATTCCGATAATTTAATGCTGCCATATGAATTTAATTTTACTACCAATGCAGTAATTGTAGATTTGGGCTCTCAAAACGCACTTGAAATATTAAGTATATGGCCCAATCCAGCGCAGGGAATAATTAATGTAAAAGTTCCTTATGAGTTTGATTCAAACAATTTGAGGGTTGAATTTGTTAATATCGATGGTAAAGTAATTCAACCAATATCAATTGAAAATTCATCAATAATTGTCATCAATATTTCCAATTTAAAAAATGGAAATTATTATTTAAAAGTGTCGGATCATTCGAAAATATTGGCAAAACAGGTGATTATTAAAAACAAGTAAAAAAATTTAATGAGATATTTCTTAAAAAGATAAATTTATATACTTTTACAATACTTTTTTGAAACCTCTAAATTCAACTGTTATGAGAAGGACAATTTTAATACTGGTGATGGCTTTGTTTATTTTGGGTTCATTTTCATGCAAAAGCAAGAAGAAATGTCCTGCTTATAGCAATAAGAGTACAACAGAATTGAACTTTAGGATATAAGATTTCCGTTCTTTCGTACAAATACTTTTATCTTTCAGAATGAAGATAAAAGTATTTGTATTTTCAAACCAACCCATTTTTTCATGTTTTTATCATGATTCTTTAAAATAGACAAATAAATCATGATATATTGATGCATCTACCCCCCAAAAAAACGTAATCAATTTTGTATATTTTTTTTGATGTTTATATAATAATACCTAACTTTGCGGGTCGATTAAAAAGTATTGATTAATTAATTTAAATAATTAGAATTATGTCAAAAATCAAAGTAGGTATTAATGGTTTTGGAAGAATCGGGCGTCTTGCATTTAGGGCAGCACAGCAGAGAAACGATATCGAAGTAGTTGGTATCAACGATCTTCTCGATGTTGATTACATGTCGTATATGCTCCGCTATGATACAATTCATGGAAAGTTTAATGGCACTGTAAGTGTTAAAGACGGTAAACTTGTTGTAAATGGAAACAATATCCGTGTAACCGCAGAAAAAGACCCAGCCAATTTAAAGTGGAACGAAATTGGAGCAGAATATGTTATCGAATCTACTGGTTTGTTCCTTGATAAACCGAAGGCTGAAGCCCATTTAAAGGCAGGGGCTAAAAAAGTAATTTTATCAGCACCTTCGAAGGACGAAACTCCAATGTTTGTTTATGGTGTAAACAATAAAACTTACACAAAGGACATGGATATTATTTCATGTGCTTCATGTACTACAAATTGTTTGGCTCCAATTACCAAGGTTTTAAATGATACATTTGGCATGGCAGAAGGCCTGATGACAACCGTTCACGCTACAACGGCAACCCAAAAGACTGTTGACGGCCCTTCAGCAAAAGACTGGAGAGGTGGCCGTGCAGCTGCAGGCAATATTATTCCGTCTTCAACAGGTGCCGCTAAGGCTGTTACAAAAGTAATCCCTGCATTAAAAGGTAAACTTACAGGCATGTCATTCCGTGTACCTACATTAGACGTTTCCGTCGTAGATCTTACTTGCAGGCTTGAAAAGGCTACAACATATGAAGAAATTTGCAAAGTAATGAAAGCTGCTTCAGAAGGTGAATTAAAAGGTATTTTAGGTTATACGGAAGATGAAGTTGTATCAAGCGATTTCATTGGTGATGCCCGCACATCGATCTTTGATGCCAAAGCAGGAATAATGTTGAACGCCAATTTTGTTAAAATAATTTCGTGGTATGATAATGAATGGGGGTATTCAAACAAACTCCTCGATATGATTGCATATATTGATACTGTAAAATAAATTTCGAGACATACTAATTAAAAAACCCTGTGATACGGGGTTTTTTATTATATTTAGCTTCAAAACTATTAATAACTGATAAACTCAAAAGGAATTTTCAACGTAAATTGATAGTGTTCGCCTAATTCCATAACAGATTCGTCATCTTCTTCATAATACCATTTTACAGCACATAGGTTGCCATTTAAATGGTTTTCCCTGATTACCCTAAATAATTCCAAAAGTGATTTAGAGGAGCCACTATTAATGTATTCAAGCTTTATTACAACTTGAGTCAAAGGTCTTGGATTCGTAAAATATTCCATCAGCCATTGAAAAAGAGGTTTGTAAAATTCATTGGGATTTTCAGGTATTGATCGTCCTTCCAAATGAAGTAGTCCTTCTTCATGTAAAAAGTCGATTTTAGGCGTGTTAGAAGACTTGGCTATGTGTAAATCTAACATAAATAGAGCTTTAGTAGAGTACAAATATATAAAATATTCAGTATTTCATTCATATCGCAGAGAAATAATCGGATCAACCTTAGCTGCCTTCATGGCTGGAACATATCCTGCAACTACGCCAACAATAAAGCATAACGTTATACCGCTCAATACCCACAACCACGGAATAAAAAAATGGCCTCCCATCATTAAAGATACCAGATTGCCTATTAAAATACCTAAAACGATCCCAAGAAATCCTCCAAATTGCCCAATAATGATTGCTTCATATAAAAATTGCTGCTTTATTGTTTTTGGTTTTGCCCCCAACGCTTTTCGGATGCCAATTTCAGAAGTTCGTTCGGTTACAGAAACAAGCATAATATTCATAAGGCCGATCGCGGCGCCAAAAAGAGTTATAACTCCAATGATAGTTGCCGCTATCGTAACTTTTTGTATACTTTTAATCAACATTTCAGCTAAACTGTTACTTGCTTCAACAGTAAAATCAGTCTCGTCTTTTACCTTCAATTTGCGTATTGTCCTAAACAATCCTTCTGCTTCACTGATTGCAATATCAAGATTTTCAGGGTTTAAAGGCATAATATTTACCCGAAATGTTTGATTAGGCGTGGAATAATATTGCCTTGCATTACTAATTGGTAATAAAACAACCCTGTCCCAACCTCCCATGCTGGCACCTTTCTCTTTTAACACGCCTATCACTTTATATTTTCCATCTCCAATTGAAACTACTTTGTCCAAAGGATTTTCGTTGTTTTTGAATATTTTTTTTGCAACTTCTGAACCAAGTAATGCAACGTGTTTGTTCATTTTAATATCATCTTCAGAAAAATTTCTTCCTATATCAATTATTTTTCCTGAAGTGTAAACGTCATTCTCATCTACCCCCCATGCATTAATATTGGGGTTTGTCTTTTCAGATTTATATTTTATTGTAGCTGTCCCGGTCAATTGTGTTGATAATGCAACAAGCGCCGGGAAATTAAAATTCTTTTTAAATTCCCTTGCCTGTTCATAGGTTATCCTGGGCGAATTAATAATGCGACTATGAAACCCTTGTCGGTGCACGTCAGTTTCTTTTTGAATCAAAGCAAAAGTATTTGCACCCATTAATGAAAATTGACTGTTAAGTGAATTTTTTATCGATTCTATTGCTGTGAGAATACCCACCAAGGCCATAATACCAAAGGAAATTATAAGCATAGTAAGGATTGCCCTCAATAAATTTGTCCTGATCGATTGAAGTGAAATCCTTACATTTTCTCTTATAATTGCGCCTTGCGTCATCAATTCTCTTTTGATATTTTCAATAAAATTAATTAAAAAACAATATCAACAGCCAATCTATTTTGATTGCCAATTTTTTAAACGCTTAATGTTTCTTTTAACGCGGCAACCATTTTGTCAATGTCTTCAAAATTGTTGAATATATGAACAGAAACCCTGATGCCTTCTCCACGGGCTGACACAATTATTTTTTTTTCATGAAGTTTAGCGACTATTTCTTTTGCATTGTCCATTCGAATTACGGTAATACCTGAACGATACGTTTTATCTAAAACGGAAGCAATTTGTAAATTTAATTCCTTCAGTTTCTTTTCGAGATAACCATTTAATTCCATTATCCTGTTAAAAATTTCTATCTGACCTGTTTCGGAAAGCAAATCGAGTGCCCCCCCAAGAGCAAAAATGCAAGGAAAATGCGGGCATCCGACTTCTGTTTCGGAAGCATCGGTCTTAAAATTTGGATGCTGGTTATCCATGTGTTCGGGATTTACATCACTGCGCCAACCTGCTGAGGGGAATTTAATTTTGCCTAACCATTTTTTATTAATGAAAAGTCCTCCAATGCCGTATCCTGCTAATGTCCATTTTAAACAGGTAAATACAAGAAAGTCAGGGTTGACTTCGTTTACATCGATTGGCATAGAACCCATTCCTTGTGTTGCATTTACAACAAAAATCAGGTTTCTTCTTTTACATAAATTGCCCAAAGCCGCCAAATCCTGCCTGAAACCTGAATTGTATTGAACATAACTGCTGACGAGTATTCGTGTTTCGGGAGTTAATGCTTTTTCTATATCTTCAAGTCGGTATATTCCGTTAACAGGTTTTACAAAATTAAGTTTGAACCCTCTGTGCAGCCAGGGATAAGTCGATGAAGGGAATTCATCTTGCATGGTAATTACTTCTCCCCTGCCTTCCAGCATAGCAGCTACCTGCGACATGCCATGCGATGTATTCAATGTAAAAGCCATTTCCTCTGGTTTGGCATTTATGAATTTTGCCAATTTTTTTCTCACTTCTTCTTTTCTTTCGAGCCATTCGTCCCAAAATGTATCACCTCCGGTTAGCATCTCATCGTAAAATCTTTTTCCCTCAGCTACTGCCTGAGCTGACATAGGAGCGCCTCCAGCAGGATTCAAGTATGTGAAGTTACTTGCAGCAGGAAAATAACTTCGGATTTTTTTCCAGTCAACCATTCTTAGTTTTATAAAAGAGGCTGTCTAAAAAGTTTGGAACACTGAGTTTGTCAAAGTGTCAACATGTTGATTAGCAATATGCATTTCGACAGGCTCAACGCCCATTTTAAACTTTTTACACAGCCTCGTAATAATTTTAAATTTAAGAAACTATAAGCTATCCCCGAAATCCACTTTGAACTTTTTAACTAATTTTTCCGGCCAGTCGTTGTTGGCTTCTAAACGACCATTAAAGAAGCGAAGAACAGCAGGTTCTTCAACAAAGTGCAACCCACCTACCAACTGGCGATTCTTATATAACCAATTTACGCGATCGATCAGGAACATGGTTTGTGAAAGGGTGAATACGCGACGAGGGAAAGCTAAACGAAGCAATTCCATTTCGGCCATAACATCATTGCCCTGGGCATCACGATCTGTGGATATAGTACCACGTTCCATACCACGGATACCCGATATAATGAACAATGCTGCAGCCAATGCTCCTGCCGGGTATTCTTTTTGCGGAAGATGAGATAAGAATCCTTTGGCATCGATATGAGCGCCCAATGCACCTGCAGGAGTAATAACTGGTATTCCGAGTTTATCCAATTCGTTTACGGCATATTCAATAAACATTGGCGACTGACTGATAACCGTTTCGTCTGCAGTTTCATCGAACCCTACAGCCATTGCTTCAATTTCGCGGATCGACATGCCGCCATAAGTAAGGAAACCTTCATACAAAATAACCAATTCACGCATTTTTAAATACAGGTCTTTGCTTCGTGTACAGATTCCTCCGCCACGTGTTGAACTGACTTTGCGGCTTGAAAAGTAGATGATGTCTGCAAAACTGCACATCAAACGAATGATATCCTTAACGGGTGTATTCTTAAATTCAGCTTCACGCTTTTTAATGAAATAGGCATTCTCACCAATCAAGCTGGCATCAAGAAGGATTAAAAGACCATTTTCATCAGCAACCTTTTTTACATCTCTCATGTTCTGGATTGAGAAGGGTTGTCCACCAATAAGGTTAGTAGAAGCTTCCATACGAATAAACGGAATTTTTTCTTTACCGTATTTTTTAACAATATCTTTCAGTTTATTGATATCGATATTTCCTTTAAAAGGAACATTACTCTTGATTTTAACGGCTTCATCAGTATAAATCTCGAATACCTGGCCACCGTTCAATTCCATGTGGGTCTTTGTTGTAGTAAAGTGATAGTTCATCGGGATCGCATCACCTTTTTTAATAAATGCCTGAGAAATGATATTCTCAGCAGCACGACCCTGATGTACCGGTAATAAATATTCAATTTCAAACAAATCTTTAACGGCAGCTTCCAGACGGTAAAAACTTTGTGACCCTGCATAGGCATCATCAGCCCTCAACATAGACGATACCTGGTTATCGCTCATAGCGTTGGTGCCACTATCGGTCAACATATCCAAAAATATATCTTTGGTATTTAATTGAAATGTATTAAAACCACCTGCTTGTATAGCTTTTAACCTTTCATCGATGGGTTTAAGATACAATTTCTGAACTATCCTTACTTTGTGCAATTCAAGGGGAATCTGAAGCCCACTATGAAATTTTACTGTTGTAGAACCATTGTTTTCCATTTGATTACAATTAATTAGTTAATTAATGAGTTATTAATAGTTTTTTAATTCAATTTGAAATTAAGCTATAAAAAAGTAAAGCAAGATAACAAAAATAAAATATTTAGCAATATCAACTGAATTATTATAATGAATTAAACTGTATTTTTTTAATATCCATCCATCAGCTTTCATCAACATTTCTAACAAACCATTGTTTTATTTTCTTATTTTGCATATAATAACAGAAAGTAAAAATTAACATTATGGTTTTCAACATTGACATGATTAAAGAAGTTTATTCCAGGATGGAAGAACGAATTAATTCCGCCAAAAAGGTTTTAAATAGGCCTTTGACATTAACAGAAAAAATACTGTATTCGCATTTATCAAACGAAACAAAACCTGCAATATTTAAAAGGGGTAATGATTATGTCGATTTCAACCCGGACCGGGTTGCTATGCAGGATGCCACTGCTCAAATGGCTTTGCTCCAGTTTATGCAGGCTGGCCGGAAAACTGTCGCAGTGCCTTTCTACAGTACACTGCGACCATTTGATAATGGCTAAAACCGGGGCTAAGGAAGACCTGGAAACGGCTAATGTCACAAATAAAGAAGTATATGATTTTCTGTCATCGGTTTCGAATAAATATGGAATTGGTTTCTGGAAGCCTGGTGCAGGTATTATTCACCAGGTAATTCTCGAAAACTATGCATTCCCTGGCGGAATGATGATTGGCACCGATTCGCATTCAGTTAATGCAGGAGGCCTCGGAATGATTGCAATTGGTGTTGGCGGCGCCGATGCGGTTGACGTAATGGCAGGAATGCCATGGGAATTAAAATTCCCAAAACTCATTGGAATAAAGCTGACCGGAAAAATGTCGGGATGGACTTCAGCCAAAGATGTAATTTTAAAGGTGGCCGGATTATTAACTGTTAAGGGCGGTACAGGTTATGTAGTTGAATATTTTGGCGATGGGGCCAAAACAATTTCCTGCACCGGGAAAGGAACTATTTGCAACATGGGGGCAGAAATAGGCGCAACGACAAGCATTTTCGGGTACGATAAAAAAATGTCCGATTATTTAAAAGCAACAGGCCGTGCAGAAATAGCATCTTTGGCCAATAAAATCTCAGCCCACCTGACTGGTGACAAGGAAGTATATGAAAATCCTGAAAATTTTTTCGACCAGCTAATCGAATTAGATTTATCGACTCTTGAACCACACATTAATGGTCCTTTTACACCAGATAAAGCCTGGCCATTGTCTAAGTTTTCAAAAGCCGTAAAAGATAATGGGTATCCTGAAAAATTAGAAGTCGGATTAATTGGTTCCTGCACAAATTCTTCGTATGAAGATATAAGCAGATCGGCATCTCTTGCACAACAGGCAATAAACAAAAACCTGAAGGTTAAAAGTGAATTTGTTATTACTCCGGGTTCAGAATTGGTCCGTTTTACAATCGATCGTGACGGGTTTCTGGAGACATTTAATAAAATCGGTGGCAAAGTTTTGGCAAATGCTTGCGGGCGATGCATAGGCCAATGGGACAGGCTTAATTCAAATAAAGGTGAAAAAAATTCAATTATTACATCTTTTAATAGAAATTTTGCAAAACGGAATGATGGTAATCCCAATACTCATGCTTTTGTTGCTTCTCCGGAAATTGTTACTGCATTTGCCATCGCCGGTAAACTTACTTTTAATCCGGTAACAGATTATCTGGTAAATGAGGAAGGTAAATCTGTAAAATTAGACGAACCATCCGGTCATGAATTACCGGAAAAAGGATTTTCGGCTAAAGATTTAGGTTATCAGGCCCCGGCAATGAATTTAGATGAGATAGAAATAAAAGTGAACCCAAAATCCGACCGACTGCAATTGCTTGAATCCTTCCCGGCATGGGATAGAAAAGACCTGACAGCTCTCAGGCTTCTTATCAAAGCAAAAGGAAAATGTACCACTGACCATATTTCAATGGCTGGTCCCTGGCTAAAATATCGCGGACATTTGGATAATATCTCGAACAACTTGTTAATCGGTGCAACCAACTATTTCAATGAAAAAGCCAATAGTGTCAAAAACCAGGTTAATGGGGAATATATGGCCGTACCTGAAGCGGCAAGGTTTTATAAAAAATCCGGATTGGGAAGCATTGTAATCGGCGATGAAAATTATGGAGAAGGTTCATCGCGTGAACATGCGGCCATGGAACCCAGGTTCCTGGGCGTTCAGGTTGTACTGGTGAAATCATTTGCACGCATACACGAAACCAATTTAAAGAAACAGGGCATCCTTGCTTTAACATTTTCGAACAAGGAAGATTACGATAAAATAAAGGAAGATGATTCTATAGACATAACCGGGCTGACAAATTTTATTCCGGGAAAACCTTTTAAAGGTATTGTAAATCATGCTAATGGTTCGAAAGATGAGATTGCACTGAACCATACATATAATGAAAGTCAGTTTGAATGGTTTAAGGCCGGTTCTGCACTTAATTTAATTAAACTACAGCAAAAATAATTTAGGGATGACACAGCTCTATTCGACTCTGGCTTCAGTTTATCATGAAATGTATCAGCACATATTCGATTACGATAAAGAGTTTGCTTTTTATGATTCAATCTTAAAGAAATACAATTGCAATAAAATACTCGAAATTGGCTGTGGATCCGGGATGTTGGCTCGAAGATTTATTCAGGCTGGGTACAACTATCTGGGATTGGACTTATTTAATGAAATGCTTGAGATTGCACGAACTGAAACTAATTCAGATAAGTTTGTCCAGGGCGATATGCGAAGTTTGGAATTTAATCTCGATTTCGATGCTGTTCTAATTACAGGGCGTTCCTTAGCTTATGTAACTGAAAATCTTGAAATAATTAGTACATTTAATGGAATACACCGTGCTTTGAAATATAATGGTGTATTAGTTTTTGGGGTATTTGAAGCAAATAGTATTTTTGATAATTTCGGTGATTTCGAACAG
Organism: uncultured Bacteroidota bacterium; assembly: GCA_963726845.1. Lineage (GTDB taxonomy): Bacteria > Bacteroidota > Bacteroidia > Bacteroidales > DTGW01 > CAVSGB01. The sequence continues at coordinate 19,380 of CAVSGB010000014.1, forward strand.
AATATCGAACATAATGGAAAGAAAATAAAAAGGATCAGTACTTTAAAAAAAAACCTGAAAACTGGTTGGACATACGATTGGCTGGCAAAATATATTATACAGGATGGAAAGGAAATTAAAGAATATAACGATTTGACAACTTTAAGGGTTTTTACAAAAGACGAAATTTCACTTTTTTTAAAGTTAACAGGTTTTGATATAAAAGAAACAATTGAAGAAAAAAAAGCATTATCAATTGTTGCTGAAAGAGTTAATTGTTTAGAAAGTTAATATTTTTGAAAAAATCATTTTGACATAACTGTCCCATCACTGAAAAAATCACTTTACAATAATTAATTTCATTAATTTTTGTTCAGCATTATCGACTGCAACAAAATATATACCAGGTTGTAATTTAAGGTTTTTCATTACGAACAGGACTTTCCCTGCAAAAGAATTAGAATTGATAACCTGGCCATTTATATTAAGCAAACTAACAGTTGTAGTTCCTTTTAAACCAGTTAGCTTGATATTTAATTCATTTCCCGATAATGGGTTCGGATAAACAGAAATTTCATTTTTTTCAATTGCAACATGTGATATTGTATTTGTTAAAGTATCTTTTATACCTAAAAAAGCATCCATTGCCGAAGTTGGTTCTTTAGTTACCGGATCCCAAGCCCCTAAATTATATCCTTGCCAGTTATAACATTCCGGTTCCCAGTAAAAAACTCCAAGACCATTTACTGATTTTGTTTTTGCAATCAGGTGCCAAAAGAAAATTATTGGCTGCTATTGGCTGATTATAAACATATCCCGTTTCAACAATCATTACTTTTTTTTGATACCTTGAGATCATATCCTTCATGTTTGCAAGACATTCATTGTCATCAGCAGTCCATGGTAAATTAGCCCAATATGGATATTGCGACATACCTATCACATCCCATTTGGCGCTATTGCTCTTTAAGCCATCGAACATCCACCTATACATGCTGTTGTCGTCACCACTTGAAAGGTGCACTATTGCCAGTATTGAACTGTCGATAGCTTTTATTGCATTATAACCACTGGTTACCATGGACGCAAAATTCGGCATATTGGTGGTAGCAGTTCCGTCCGGCCAAAGCATACCGTTATTTGTTTCGTTTCCAACCTGTACCCATTTTGGGGTTATACCGAGCTGTTTTAGCGTATCTAAAACATCGTAAGTGTGGTTATAAATGTCTGTCAGGAGTTTTGACAAAGGATCGTTTTTCCAGGCTGCCGGTTTGGTTTGATGTCCCGGATCTGCCCATGTGTCGCTGTAATGAAAATCCAGCATGACCATGAGACCCATACTGTCGGCACGATGGGCCATCGTTGCGACATCTTTTTCCCACACCATCCTCCAGTTGGATTTACCCATACCCTAAACCTGAGCGCGTTAATTCCTTTTTCTTTTAAAATCTGCATACAATTCTCCTGGATACCGCTGTCATTATAAAATTTGTAACCGGAGGCTTCCATTTGCGAAAGCCATCCTATATCGGCGCCATTGGCAAAATGGGTTGTATCTGACGATGAAAAAGCCTGCGCTGCAGGGAAAAATATGCAAATGATAATAAATATTCTTCTAATTTGAAATAATGTATATTTTTCAGTCATTTTAATCAGATTATTACGATGGGTAAAATTATTGCAAATAATATTTTATAGGGAAATGTAATTACCAATTTTAAATAAAACAAAGGCTAATAAAAAATGACCCCAGCAATCAATTGCCAGGGTCATTTTTAACAGATTTATCGTTTAAACAATTTGGTCGTGTTAAATGACCCATCCGTTTTTTGAATTTGTAGTAAGTACATCTGTGATGAAAGGCCCTTTAATGAAACAATTGCTTCTGATTGTCCTTTCAGGCGAATCTGATCAACCATTCTTCCTGTCAAATCAAATATCTTAACAGAATTAATCCCTATAGTACTCTTTAGGTTTATCATGTCGGAAGTTGGATTCGGGAAAATACTAACTTCATTTGCAATAGATGTATTTGCAACTCCTGTTCCTATGCCAATACTGGATAGGGTTTGTGGTGCGCAGATACCATATTTGAATACTGCTGTTGTATCTTTTTTGGTTATGTCAATGTGAAAGGGCAGCTGGATTGACCAGGATACATTACATGGAGCAGGTACCCATTCGGCTGTTGACCAATCATTTGTCGGGGCGAAATACCAGGCAGAAGTATCAGCTGGACATTGGCCCGGGGCATATTTAAAAGTTACTTTAAAGATGTTAGGTTTAATTGAATCCATTGTAAAAAATGTCCAGTCACCTTTCCCGGGAACAGTTGGTGGGGTCCATGTACCAGTGAGATATAAAACCGACGGATCATAACTTTTTAATTGCGCTTTGTTATGACCGTATGCAGTATCCGTACCAGCCAGATTTGCAATATCCCTCAAATCTGCATAAATAGTAATACTAATGGAATCAACCTGAGGAGCTGCATAGACGAAACTTACTTTCGCCGTTAGGATCATTGCGATGCACATTAATAATGCGCGGATGTTAAGTTTTTTCATAGTTTTAAATGTTTAAGTTAATAAATAGAAAAATTTATGTGAAAATTTATTTTATGTCTATTTCAATTGTTTTTGTATTTAATCCTTCACCTGATGCTATAATTCTGTACTTCCCCGGTTTGTCGCCAACCCTTATCAGGATCGGTGCTATGCCGGCCTCAGCTTTTATCAGGTTTTGGCCTATTATTTCCAAATTCCCTTCAACTGTAAATTTTACGAAATTATCAGCATTTGGAACAGTAGTACCTTTATTATCTGTAATATATGCATATATAAAAACAACATCGTTACAACCCGACTGAGTTTTTTTCCCACTTTCGTCAATATCCAATACAATATCAGTAGGTTTACCTGGTGTTGCATGAAGGTCGACGGCTTCAATTTTCCCGTTTATGAAACCTGCTGCACTTATTCTTCCTTTCTTAAATGTTTTTAAATTAAAATGAAATGGTGCATGAATAAGGTTTTCGGAATATTTCCCGATTGAAAGTTTTTGCCGTGCAATCAATTCATTGTTGACCAATAATTCGACTTCTTCGCAATTGCTGTAAACAACAACATTTTTATAAGAGGAATCGCTCCAGTTATTCGCGATATATACCATTGGTTTGTCGAAATCGGAAATGGTACCAATAACCGCCGACTGACTTTGATAAAAATAATAAGAAAGTTTTGGCAATCTCATGATGTCCATTATTCCTGAAGACTCAATATCCGGGGAATATCCCCGGTTGTAATCAAACATAAGCCAGTTCAGGTCCCCAACTATATTTCCGCTTAAATTATCATTATGGGCTTCCTGGAAATTTAATGCCTGCTGGGCTAACTTCTCTTGCCCGAATTCCCTTAGCTGGCGCGAACTTTTCTCTTTTTCTTTCAAATTGCTGAATTCAGTCTGGTTAAAGCCGGCATTTTGCGCGAAATATTCCCAGTCGCCATATTCTGCAATCAGAAGGGGTTTGTTTTTAGCATATTTTTTCCAATAGTCGGGAGCTTTGGCATGTTGCCGGGCAGGAATAAAAACATCGTATACAGTGTCTATCCAGCTGCAAGTGTAAGTATCGCCGAATGGCAGTTCATTATGTACAGCTTTATTTGCTTTAACCATGTAATCATAACTCATTGATGTCTCATTCAGCGAGGCTTCCCAAAGTACGATACATGCATGGTTTCTGTCGCGATGCACCAAATCGCGGATATTTTGCAGGCTATTGTCCTGAAATTCATTGTTGCCGAAAAACTGCCATCCGGGAATTGAATTCATAACCAAAATACCAAGTTCATCGCAGGCATCTAAAAAAGCCGGGGATTGAGGATAATGTGAACAACGTACAAAGTTGAAACCTGCCTGCTTTATTTTCCATACATCCCGAAATTGCGCATTATCAGATAAAGCATTCCCTATATAGGGATATTCCTGATGCCGGTTTGTACCTCTTATTTTTAATTCTTTGCCATTTATAGTAAATCCGTCCAAAGCGCTAAATGAAAATTTCCTGATGCCGATTCGCAATTTTTCTTTGTCAATTTCAAGGTTGTCAGAATAAACAGATACAGTGAGATTGTACAAATAAGGATTATCAGGCGACCAGAGATTGGGATTGTCAATTTTAATTTTTTGGAGCAAAGTTTTATTTCCACCGGCAGAAATTGTTGTTAGTTCCGATTCACTTGTTGTTATGAAATCAGAATTGTCACTTTTAATAAGATATTTTAGAATAAAATTATTTGATGATAAATTATCATTTCTGACTTCAGTTTTAATACAAACCATTGCCGATTCATTCGAAACATGCTCATACCAGATCATTAATCCCCCGCCTGCTGTTTTATTTGCAGACACAGGATCAGTAATGTGTATTTTATCCTTAATAATAAGTTCGGCATTTCTATACAAACCACTATAATAATTGAAATCTAAATCTTTTAATGGCTTTCCGGGTGGGATAAGAGGGTTGTCCTCATTATTCAATTTTATCAGGATACAGTTTTCGATACCTGTTTTAACCTTTTCTGAAATATCCAGATATATAGGAAGATAACCTCCCAGATGTTTGGCAATATGGACACCGTTGAAGTAAATATCGGCTTCGTGCATCGCTGCTCCGATACGTATTGCAATATGCTTTCCTTCGTTTCCTGAAGGAATAGTGAAAAACTTCCTATAAAAGCATGTGCCCTGCCATTGTTTTTTGACAATATCCAATGGTTCAATATTCGCTGTATGTGGTAGGCTGATTTTTTCCCATTGAATACTACCTGGATCATGAATAAAAAGTGAAGAATTAACAGTTGTATCGATACCCTTAATGAATTCCCAGCCATGATTAAAATTTGCAATTTGATTTTCACTCGAAATAGCATAGCCACCCAATTCACAAAATATGGATAGCAACAAAATCATAAAAAATCTTAGCTTAATCATTTTAATCTTTTATTTAACCAAACATATTCCAACTCGTATCCAACCGGGTTACTATATTCTGAAGGTATAATTCCAGGGCCAATAGCAACTTCAAGAACTTCAATATTTTTTAAATCAAATTTATCATTGCTTTCATGCTTAAACCAAAACGGCAGGAAACCCGGATAAGGCCTTGGGATTAGCACCATAGAATCGCTGAAAAAGGATGTGAGCGGAATATGATAATCCTTAAATTCTTTGCTCAGGGTTATCAGCGTTCCATAAGAATTGGCATCCTTATCAATTAAAAGCAATTTAATTCTTGCCGAATCGCATTTAATTGCCCTGGCTTTCAAAACAATTTCATCGAAATTAAGTATTTCCGCTATTCGACCGGCCATTTTATCTCCAAAGAACGAGCGTATGGCAACTGTATGTTCTCCGGATTGAATATTTTCAGCTTCAACTTTCAGCGCCATTTTATCTGGTATGCCTGAAGGTATGGTAGCAATCGAATAAGGCATTTTGCCCCAATGGTAAAATGAAACATCTATTTTGTCTTTATCTTTTGAAGCATTAAAAATTTCAAGCGGAGCGCCTTCTTCAGACACATTGATTTTATATTTTTCATTATGGTAAAAATCCCAGTCTGTGGGTTTTCCGGAAAAATTTCCCGGAAATGTAACAGCCATTTTTCCTTTTGTAACGACTATCCAATACGAAAACTCGCCGGGTTTAATATATTCTGCAGGCACTTCTGATTTAAAGCAGTAAGGAGTGTATTTTGTAAAATTGATTTCCTTCTTATGCCAGGACATATCATTAATCATTACAGATACTATACTTCCAGAGTCTATTCCTGCAATCGTAGCAGAAATAGTTAAAGGCTTACCGGCAATTATTTCAGGCACTGGTTTATGAACTACAAATAGACTGTTGGCAAAAGGTTTTGGCGCTACAAACTCTCCAATGTGAATATTTCCAAAAGTGCTTTCAGAATTCCATTTACTGTTTGTTTTGCCTTTTCTTATTAGTAAATATGCACCGGGATAAATAATAAATCCATTATCATTTGCAACTGAAGCATAATTGTTACCTGAGTTAATCGCCTTTATACTAAAATTGTTGCTTAAATTGTATAATTGAATTTTGATAGCCTGATTTTCCCATTGAATTCGGGTAACTTCTTTTTCAAAGGATGGTTTTTCAAAAGGATCACGGATACCAATAGCATCTGGCATCACTTCAAGCCGCCATATTCCGTCTTCAAGCTTATCCAGAAAATATGCACCAAGGCCATTATACTTAACTATTGAGGAACTTCCACACCCGGCAATATGTTCTAATTTTTCAGCATCAATTGGAACTGAGAATGTTGAATTTGAATAATAAAACTCGGTTGCGGAATTCATTTCACTCAGTGATTGTTTGTAACTAACTTGAAAAACATCAAAAACGCTATCATCAGGAAATGTTCCAAAATTTTTGCCTAATGGCAAATTGTGGAATACCTTAGAAGCAATGAGCAGCGAGATAGCTTTTGATGGAGTGTAGGCTAAGTTAAGATAATGAGTCTGATATTCAGTATTGGCATAAGCAAGCGCCATTGGATCATAAGCAAACTGGGTTGCCCATTGAAAGCCTGCTTTCCTGAAGTTTCTTGCAATTGCAGGATACATATACGATTTTAAAATATCGGCAGCGTCAAATTCATAAATAACTTTGGCCTTATTCAAAAACAGTGGATTTTTGGCAAACGGAATTTTATATGAATCAACATAAGGCAGAAAATTTCCATTTATTTCACTGCCATCGACCAATCCGGCGGGATACCATTGAAAAGTACAACCATCTATATTTGCACTCAGAATGGCATCGGCAAATTCGGGAGCATTTTGTGAAGTATTATAAAATATCGGTTTCTGCCAATTTGCTTCACGCGAAGCAGCGACCATCTTATTGATAAAATCAGTGGTTGTCTTTGGATCGCCCCAGTGCGAAGGTTCATTGCAAATTTCCATTGCAATAATGTCAGGATCTTCAGTATAAGATAAATTGGTATACGGATTTACATGTGAGAGTAATTGCTTAATGTAATTTTCCTGGGCAGCAATAGCCTTTGGATTTCTGTATGCCTGATCTTTGTTATAATACTTCGAAAAACCATAAGCCAACGTATCTTTTTCAGGATAACCGTTACCCCAGTATGCAATTGGGGTCAACAAAATTTTTATGTTACGTACTTTAAGTTTTGCAATCAGAAAATCAAATAACCGCAGATGCTCATTTTTTTGAAGGTTCCCGGCACTGTCGGTTATTTCAATATCCCAAACATGTACACGGAATGCATCAACACCTATTCGCGCCAGGTGATAAACATCCTGTTCAATCGCTTTTTCCTGCGAAATACCGAGATAATTATGTGCCCTGTACGAAAATGCAAAAGGAACAGTATAATTAACTCCAAAATAGGCCACTTCTTTCTTACTTGTTGAAGATCGCAAAATTCCATTCTGGTCAACATACACAGCGGGATAATCTTTGATCGCTGAAGTATTCCGGGCGTAAGATCCATCAAAACCAATTGCAGAAAAGATGAAATATACCAGAAATTTCCAGGAATTTTTACTTCTATTATGTCGTTCTATTTTGTTAAAAAACATAAACATGAGGTTTCAAATTATTTAAAATATTTCATCGGGCACTCACTTTCATTTTTATTCTCTGCCAGGGGTGTTTTCACCGCAATTAGAAAACTTTGTAAAAACACCCCTTCCTTACACCTATCAAATAAGGAAAGCAGAGAAACTAACAAACAACTTATACAAGCAATATCAAACCAGAACCGCAGACAGATATAGTTATTACAGACTTTTACCTGTCTTCTGAAAAATTTTAAAATTTAATTATCTTAAGCTTTCTTTCAAGCTTATAATGAAGTCCTATTAATAACGTGTAATTGTCAAACAGAACTCAGGTAGTATCAATTCAAAAAACTAAAAATTAAATTTTCATTTAGTTTTTTATTATTTGAACCGCATCAGTTAGTAACCGGGGTTTTGTGTAACAATTCCCTTACTTTCTATAATAACTGAACTTGGGATTGGGAACAGCGTATCTCTGGGCGAAGCACCTGTGGCCCCCTGTTTAAAGCATATTCAATAAATTTTCCATGCCTTATTAGATCCTGGCGACGGGCTCCTTCGCAATATAATTCACGTCCTCTTTCTTCGAGTATCGAATCACGAAGTGCAGTCTGCATTTGGAATAATTGTACTGTTCCAATTGGCTACGCCTGCTCTTGTCCTGACCTCATTAACATATTGGAATGCTTCGCTTCGCATCTTTGTTCATTTATAGCTTCTGCCAGTGAAAGAAGCACCTCGGCATATCGAAATACTACAAAATCCATTGTAAATATCGGGCCAACATCAGTAGACGACACTTTTGTGTATTTCATGGGTATTGCCCCCAGCATCGGGCCGGGATTGGACTCATTACGGGCTTTATATTTACCGGCTACCAAAGCTGTATACGAGGTAATAATTGTTGATCTGCGTGTATCAGCAGTGTCAAATTTTTCATAAAATGACCACGGCATCCAGAAACCATACCAACCATTTATTTTTGCATTGACCAGCGTTTTACCTGCAGTGGCCGAAAAGAATTCGCCGGGAAACAATGGCGCCAGCCAGTAATTTGGTGAAGCTGCATTGCAAGGCATTGCATAAATAATTTCTTTGTTTCCTGAAATATTGAAAACATCAGAATAATTAGGCAACAGAGAATAAAAATTCATATTAATAATATCATTTGCTGCTGCTTCTGCTTTGTCCCATTGCCTGTTGTGCATATAAAGTTTCAGCAGCAACATGTGTGCGACCCCTTTTGAAACCCTGCCCCAGTTTCCGAAGTTTGTATTATAATATTCAGGAAAACTTGTACTGGGAATTGCCAGGGCCTGTTTAAATCCGATTCTATCTGTGCGCAATAAGCTTCTTTTGTCATCCGTGGATGAATTGTAGTATCGTTAAGTGTTGCCGGATCAAGCCTTACATTTAATGGGCCAAAGAAATCATACAAAACGTACATTAACCAGGCCCTTCAATGTATAGGCTTCGGCTAAATATTGATTTTTAACCGCAGTTACAACAGTTGTATTTTTTTGGATTTTATCAATAATCTCCGTTGCCCTGGCAACAAACCTGATTTTCGGATATGTAGGTTCCGTTGGGTTTGCGCCTGATATAGGATATGTTGATGCTCCCCAGGTAAAGGCAACAAGACTTGGTCCCAATCCGGATTTACATATAGTTCATCTGTAGTAAGCATGCTTCGGGTAACATAAGTTTTCCGGTCAATATTATATAAGCTTGCATACCAAACGCCAGCTCCCTGGTCCTGTGTTCCCCAGCCGGTTGCAAAACAATTATAAAGCCCGATAACGGCATTGTTTAAATCATCAGCGGTTTTAAAAAAGTTATCGGGAGTAAGGGAACTTGTAATTACAGGCTGAAGATCTTTTTGACATCCGGACAAACCAACAAAGATTGTGGCAATTATCAGGAAGTACTTTATATTTTTTATTGATTTCATATCATTTGTATTTTTTATCGAAAGTTTAAAAAGTAATATTTACTCCAATAGTTGTTGACCTGGTTTGTGGATATGGGTTAACCTCAGTAATTTCCGGATCGATACCCTTGTAATTTGTCAATACAAATAAGTTCTGGAAATCCAAAAATATTCTTGCTGACTTAATAGTTAACTTATTGATCCATTGTTCAGGTAATGTAACTCCTAAAGTAATATTCTTAATTCGTGCAAAGCTTCCATCAACGAGCCAGAAATCATTGGCAATTGCGGCATATGATCCTGTGTTCACAGCTGGATTGGAGCCATTGAAAGGATTGGTATTGTCTGATAAACCAGGATAAATACCTTTTTGATTGTCGCTCGACCATACATTCTTGATATCTTTAATTGTATTGTAAGGATAAATCGGGTCAGAAAGGCTTGTCGGGCTCAGAAAGTTCATATAACCGTTAGGTAATTTACGGCCTATCAATCCATATATATAAATGTTTAAATCAAACCATGAATAACGGAAAGTGTTGTTAAACCCAAAACTCCACTTTGGCGTTCCATCGGCGAGCAATACCACATCGTTTCCATCAAGTTTTCCATCATGGTTGATATCGGCATATTTTAGTTGTCCGGGTTTGATCAGGTTCCTGTTTGCCATTTTTTCGACATAACCTACTGTATCCTGGCTGCTTTTAATAATTCCTGCAGTTTTCCAGCCATATACAGCAAAGACCGGATCATTGGGCTTAATCCATGATGCCAGTGCGACATTTGGGTTTCTTGTAAGCCAATTTAAACTATAGGTCGAAAGTGCAATATTGGTAGTCCACTTAAATTTGCCTGTGAAATTATTAGTAGTTAATGCAAATTCCCAGCCTTTGCTCCTTTGCGAACCGACATTCGCAGCAACCTGGCCTACTGGTGCATCAGTTGGTAAAGGGTTGTAGCTTATCAGGTCGCGTTTTGTTTTATTAAAATAATCGATTGTTGCCGTAATACGGTTTGCCAATATGCCTAAATCGAGAACCTGCGTTGATTGTAGCATCCGTTTCCCAGGTCAGGTTCGGGTTATTAATTTGTGATAATGCAACACCCGGATAATATGTAGTGCCTATAAGAAAAGAATATGGCGTATTATACAAAGTATATGGGTTATTCCCAATATTTCCCTCATTCCCGGCTGTTCCATAACCTATCCTTAATTTTGCTTCTGAAAAAAAGTAAAAATCTTTCATGAAGTCCTCTTTGTTAATTTTCCATGCACCGGAGATTCCAGGGAAGAACCCGCTTTTTTTGTTTGCTGCAAAAATGCTGCTTGCATCATCTCTTCCCACGAAGGAAAGCATGTATTTATCCAGGAACGAATAATTTGCCCTGAAAAATTCCGAGATTTTTGTTCTTGGTGAATAAAAAGAGGAAACAACTTCAGCATCCTTATTGGTTGCAATTCCAACATTGTTGTATGAAAATGCATCGGTAAAAAAATCAAGTGCCACCAGGCCAAAGCCATCAATTATTGATTTGTAATATCCTGTACCACCTACAATTGTCAAATTGCTGTTGCCAAACTGATGCATATAATCGAGATATGCTTCAGCACTATAATTGTCTGTCCGTTTTGTCAATAGTTGTGCCTCTCCATCCGGGCACCTGTACGTTTTGAACCGATTTTGGCAAATAAAAATCCCTGTCATCGACCTTACGGTCCAAACCACCCACAAGATGAAGTTTTAAATCGTTTACAATTTTGACTTCAATATTGGGGTTAACCATAAAACGGTTACTGCGTGTATAATCCTGAATGATTAAAAATGCAGCAGGGTTTGTTACTTTTGGGTCGAAAGTTTTGGTATAGTTGCCTAAACTGTCTTTAACCCCGACTGTAGGGCTGAAAACAAAAGCAGCCTGGAGCATATTGTCTTTTTCCGGCCGCCCCCGCTTGCTCCTGTTGAAGCATTATTTGCATTTATCTGGCTTGCTGAAATATTGACACTTGCCTTAATCCTTTCGCCAATTTGCTGTTCAAAATTTACGCGACCGGCATATCTGTCAAAAGTCGAGTTTTTTAATAACCCATCATCTCCATAATAATTAAATGAAGCAAAGACCTTTGTATATTCAGTTCCACCGGACATTGAAATGTTATGTTCGTTTATCATACCATTTCTCATTATTTGTTTTAACCAGTCTGTACCCGCTCCAGCTTTATTTATTGCTGAATCTGAGAAAAACGGAGTTACTTTTGGCGCCTTGCCATTACCATATACACCGCTATTTGCAGTTATCAGGGCCTGGTCTAACTGGAAACGGTTATGTTGTGTCATAAAATCCTGGGCATCCATTAACTGAAAGTAATCTTTGGGTACCTGCATTGTATAACTTCCGCTATAATCAACACTTACCTTGCCTGCCTTACCTCTTTTTGTAGTAATGAGTATAACCCCGTCAGCAGCAGCTGATCCATAAATAGCTGCAGCGCTTGCGTCTTTTAGTATATCAATGGTTTCTATATCAGCAGGGTTCAGGCCATTCAGCGGATCCCTGTCGACGCCCCCGCTATAACCCAAAAGGCTTGTATTTAATCCCGGGTTTGAATTCTGATTGTTTGAATTTACATCATTTGGGTTAGGGTTTGACAATATTGGAACCCCGTCTATCACATACAGAGGGTTTGTTCCGCCGCGAATATTGATATTTAACCTTCCACCCGGCTGCGCGCTTGCTGATGTCAGGGTTAATCCGGCTGCTTTTCCCTGTAGCATCTGGTCAACTGAAGTCATTGCAACCAGGTTTACATCTTTTGTTTTTACGCTCGATACAGAACCAGTAAGGTCTATTTTCCTTGTAGTACCGTATCCTACTACAACAACTTCATCGAGTGAGGTGACTTCTGTCTGAAGTGCAACATTAAGTAGACTATCAGAGGTTACTTTAAGTTTTTTAGTTTCGTATCCTAAGAAAGAAAATGTTAAGACACTTCCGATTTCAGGAATTCCCAGCAAATATTTTCCTTCGATATCTGTTAGTGCGGCTTTGGTAGTTCCTTCAAGCTTTACAACAACTCCGGTTAATGATTCTCCGGTTTTTGCTTCCGTAACTTTACCTTTAACTTTTACCGGCGTTACTGCCTTTGCATCATCCTTGGAAACAAGGACAATATATTTGTCAATCACCTGGTACGTAACATTAGTCTCTCCAAGAACATTATTCAAGACATCAGACAATTGGGCATTAGAAGCATGAATGCTCACTTTCCTGTCCACATTGATCTGATCTACATTATAGAAAAACCTGAAGTTTGATTGACCTTCAACATCGCGAAAAATTTCGCCAAGTGTTGCATTGTCTCTGTTAACTGTAACATTTGCACTTTGAGAATAAGAACTTCCGGCGAATAATTGCACTGTGCAAACAACAGTAATTAGTGCGGATAGTTTCATGATGAGTAGTAGTTTTTTGCAAGTTTTCGAAACCAGAAACCTGCTTGTAAAAATTAAATTCATAACTTTACAATCAATTAGTTAGACAATAATAGTTTAGTAAATCAGCTTTGCCATTTGCGTCTGACGGCATGTGAACCGGAAAAAGCGGGGGCTTTTTCCGGTTCTTTTTTATCATGTAAATCCTTTTTTCATAGTTTAAATTTTTTGTTAAGTCATTAGTTTATATCATGGTATCATTAATTTGACATTATAATTTATAAAGTGTTAATTGTCAGTATTTTTCAACTTTGCTCTTTGTTCTTTGCTCTTGATTCTTAATTCTATATATTAAATTTAGTATTATACATACGAATTGTTCTATTTTATAATAATTGTGTCATTTTTTATTTCGTACTTAAACCTTGTGTTTAGGCTGATAATCTTTAAGATTAATTCAATCGGCTTGTCATACTGGAATACCCCGCTGAATTTTTTACTTTTTAACCTCTCATTTTTAAAAATAAAATTCACTTTATAGTTTCGTTCCAATTGTTTGGCCAACTCTTCAAACCGCATATTGCTGAAACGGATTTCACCTTTTCTCCAGCTTGTAGATATAGCAATATCAGCAGGTTGTACGTCAATATTTCCAGATTTCTCGCAGATTGCCATCCTTCCAGGCAGCAACTTTGCTGAACTTCCAGTCTTTTGATTAACGACATTCACGCTGCCTTCGACTAACACAGTACGTACATCTTCATCATCAGAATAAGCCGAAAGGTTGAATTTTGTACCCAATACTTTCACATATACACTGTCTTTAGTAAATACCATAAATGGCTTACTTATGTCTTTTGAAACTTCAAAATATGCCTCACCATGAAGCTTCACTTTTCTGATTGTTGAACCCTGGAAATTCGAATATTCAAGCGAACTGGAATTATTCAACCATACTATGGTACCATCGGGTAACAATACCTGGCTTTTTTCACCAATACCGGTACAAGTCTGGAATGTAAATTCATTGTTGGATTTAAGTTGTATTAAATGCTGGATTAAAATTGACGCAAGTATTGAAACAATTAATACTGCTGCATATTTCATCCAATTCCTGAAAATAATTTTGTCTTTGGAATAAATTTTCGACTGCTGCACTCTATTTGACCTTAATTTGTTTTCGAGCCTGATCCATTCATTAGATGTATCAGCTTCATTTTTTAAAGTTTCCCATTTACCTGCGTCATATAAATCTTTTAACTGAAACAATAAAGCTTCATTTTCCGGATCAGCATTTATTAATTTGATTAACTCCAATCTTTCTTCTTCGTTTAACTGCCCATTTAGAAATTTATTCAGCAATAATTCATCTATGTTATATTTATTTTCCATTTTTCTCATTTGAAAGCTATGACACGTATCATGTTTCCACTACTTACAAAAAACTTAAATATTTTAAATATTAATTTTAAACTTTTGATAAACCTGTGTCTTAATAATGAATTTTAGAAACATTTTTTCTAATTTAGAAGTCAATTTAAATAAAAATTATGAAGATTATAACTGTTTTTTTCTTAATTGCCATTAGTTGTATTCATATTTCGGCACAAAATAATAAGGAAACTTTTGTATTAATCGAAACCAATTTAGGTAATCTGAAAGTTAAACTCTATAATGAAACACCCCTCCATCGGGATAATTTTTTGAAATTGACAAAAGCTAAGTTTTTTGACAGTCTGCTTTTTCACAGGGTCATCAAAGATTTTATGATACAGGCAGGTGATCCTGCTTCAAAAAATGCCGATAAAGGAGTAAAGTTAGGTAGCGGTGGGCCAGGCTATACTATACATGCAGAAATAAATCCAAATTTTATTCATAAAAAAGGGGCATTAGCAGCTGCCCGCAAGGCCGATATTGCAAATCCCCAAAAAGCATCCTCAGGTTCTCAATTTTATATAGTTCAGGGAAGGAAAATTAGCGATGACCAACTTGACCAAACGGAATCTAAAATAAATAATTCGTTGAAAACCCAAAGAGTAAAAGATTTTCTTGCATTACCGCAAAACAAAAAAACAAAAGACGAATTGATAAAATATCAAAAAGATAAAAATCAGGTAAAAATTGATTCTCTCATAAAAGTCATTGAGAAAATAACTTATGTTTCTTCAAAAAGTAAAGAATTTACCTATACAGTTCAGCAACGCGAAATTTATAAAACTCTTGGTGGAACTCCGTTCTTAGATATGGATTATACTGTCTTCGGTGAAGTAGTAGATGGCTTGGACGTAATTGATAAAATCTCAGTAGTTAAAACTTTGCCCGGCGATCGTCCGGCAGAAGATGTGAGGATAATTTCGATCAAGCAAATAAAATAATCGTCCGGCTATCTATCGGTTCAATAAAATAACATAGAAAAAATATTGATATAATTTTTAAGATTTTCTTTGAGGACTTTAAGCGCGCGATAAATCTGTGTTTTCTACAGTCCTGACTGAAATATTAAGTTTATCAGCAATTTCCTGGTTCTTTAAACCTTCATTACGGCTAAGCAAAAATACCTCCTTACATTGTTCAGGTAATGTATTTGTAATTTTAAATACAATATCTTCTGCTTCTTTATAAAAGATGCTTTCTAAACCTATATCAAACCGGGAATAATATTGAAATTCCGCTTCTTTAAGTTTGAATATTGAATAATTGGTAAATTTATCTTTTACCAGTTCATGTCTGATATTATTTAGACTAATATTATGTATGCTTCTAAAAAGATAAGACTTTATTGAAATATATATTCCTATATTCTCTTTGTTTTCCCAAAGGTTTATGAAAGTTTCCTGAACTAAATCTTTTGCAATTTCCGGGTCATCGATGAACTTTCTACAATATGCAAACAACCTCGGATGATAACTTTTATATAGTATCTCGAATGCAGCTACGTCACCTGTAACAATTCTTTCAAATAATTCCTGCTCAGAAATATCCATTTTTCATCTTTGATGAACCGATAAATAGTAATTGCAATTTATCAAACTTACAAAAAATTACTTGCAGCAATAAATAAAAACTGAAAGGTAATTGCGATTTTAATTTTTTACTGAATATTTTGTATTAATTCTGTTTTATACTTAGTAAATTTTTATACTAATTATTTTGTTTCAAGTTTTAAGTTATTAACAACAATACAATATCAATCCATTACCGTTATTATTTACGTTTTTTTAGTTAATAACTGCAAATAACCGGTTAATAAATAAATACATTCCCCTGCAAATTTTAAGGGTTTATATTGTTCCTTTAATGCCAATAATCTTAGGCTATTTCGTGAAGAATTTATTTAATATGACTATAAAACCTGACTGATTTCTGTATTTAACCTTAAATTAAAATTCTATGTTTTCAAAACTAATAGAAGCCTCAAAAATGTACAGAAAAAAAGGTTCATATCAGCTGACTTTTGATGAGAGGAATGAAAAAGTCCTGGTTTATACCGTAAGGATGGAAAATTAAGTTATGCTGTTCCGGAGAAAATGACGAAATGCTTATTGCTACGATTGTATATTTTGGCTTAAGGTTTCGATAATTATTCTTTAATCACGCAAATTCGACCTGGGTTATTCCAAT
>CAVSGB010000015.1:0-43091 GCA_963726845.1 uncultured Bacteroidota bacterium
ACATGATTTTTGAAAATATTGAATTTACATTTGTGCAATTCAAAAAAACAAAATACTTTTTGACCCTAAATCATTATTGAGCAGCTAACAATTATGACAGAAGAAGACGCATTTGAAAACATGCAACAATTCCTTAGCGAGTTTAAAGGTGATATTAATATCATTGATGAAAAAATTGATATCAAGCTTCAAATTGAATATTTCGATATGTCGAAAGAAATGAAGGATAAGGTTATTGCATTTACTGAATGGGAACTAAAAAGTGAAATGCTATACAATGTCAATATACCGTTGGGGGCAAAAAAGAAAATACTTGTACGGTTGGCCTCAGTGGACAATGTGAAAGCTTACAGGATAATTGAAAGTTTTGCTAAAATTGCTGATGAATCAATAAAATATTGGGCGTTGCTTGCCTTACAGGAATCACGCATGTTGTTACAATCGAAATTGCTCGATCAGTCTCAGGTACTCATTTCAACCGGGCTTGGTGGAAAGGGAAACAAACTGCGATACTTTTTTGCCATATTCGCCAATAATGAACCTTCTTTTAGCGAATATCAGCAAAAGGTCATTAAAAATGAATTCGAATATATCCTGCATAGAAATAACGCTGAAATTGAGGAAATTAATTTTATTGACAATATTGCTACATTGATATTATTGATTCCATTAAATGTTCCTATCCAAAACATTTTTAGCAAAACTATTACCGAATGTAACCTCTATGGAAATTTCTTAAAAGACAATTGCATCATAACAAACGTAAGGATTCTTGACATCGACGAAATTAAGAATATCTTAAAATCGCCGGAAAAATTATAATCCATTTACAAATTACTAATTAAATAATACATGAACCAACAGATAAACCTTGCCATTCAGGTATTGCCCAGGGCAAAAGATATCCATCCATACGATTTGGTCGACATAGCGATTGACGTGATCAGGAAATCGGGCGTGAAATATTTGGTTTGCCCATTCGAAACTGTGCTGGAAGGAAACTATGACGAGTTAATGAAAATTGTGAAAGATATTCACAAGGAATGTTACGAAGCAGGTGCAGAAGAAATTATTTGCAATTTAAAAATTCAATCGAATAGTTCAAAGAAGGTTGAAATTGATGATAAAATGAAGAAGTATAGAAAATAGGTGTTGGGTTTTGGGTGTTGGGTGTTGGATACTAGATGCTGGTTTATGAATTATGATTGATGAATGATGAATTATGAATGATGAATTATGAATTATGAATTATGAATTATGAATGATGAATGATGAATTCTTTATTGTCTCTTGGCCTCAGTGCTTAAATGTCAAACTTTATTGTCTTTAAGCCCCTTTGGGGTTTGGGGCCGATACTGGATGCTGGATACTGGATGCCTTGCAGGCTTTGAGCTTCAGTGCTTATATGTTCAATCTCGCGTTCTTTAAGCCCCTTTGGGGTTTGGGGCAGATACTGGATACTGGATACTGGATGCTGGATACTTTACAGTCTCATAGCTTCAGTGCTTATATGTTCGGTCTTACGTTCTTTAAGCTCATTTGGGGTTTGGGGCAGATGTTAGATGTTGGATGCCGGAAGGACAATAGGGGTTCTGAGATTTAATAATTATTGTAATTTGTAATTTGTAATTTGTAATTTGTAATTTGTAATTGGTAATTGGTAATTGGTAATTTATTCCCCGATAATTTTAACCAATACACGCTTTTTGCGTTTGCCGTCGAATTCGCCATAGAAAATTTGTTCCCACGGCCCAAAATCAAGCTTTCCTGAAGAAACGGCAACTACAACTTCCCAGCCCATTAATGTTCTTTTGATATGGGCATCTGCATTGTCCTCGAAACCATTGTGCTTATACTGATTATATGGTTTTTCGGGAGCAAGCTTTTCCAGCCATACTTCAAAATCGTGATGCAATCCCGGTTCGTCATCGTTGATGAAAACGCTGGCTGTTATATGCATTGCGTTTACTAACAGCAGTCCTTCATTGATTCCGCTTTCAGCAAGGCATTTTTCAACCTCTCCTGTAATATTCAAAAAAGCCCTGCGGGTTGGGGTTTCAAACCAGAGTTCTTTACGGAATGATTTCATATTATTGAACTTTAATTAAAGTCCGTTCTGTATTAGAAAAAATGATATTTAAACAAATTAAAAATAAAAAAAATGCAGCAGTCAAATATATAAAGCCAGGTAATATAGTATATAAACTTCCGGTAATCCATTATGCCAAAGTATCCATTTCTCTATATTTTATATGCAAGTTAGTTAATTTGAAAATAGAAAACAAAAATACCTGCTTTAAACAGGTTAGGGTTTTGTTTTAAACAGTTTAAGATTACTAATCTATGTTGTTTAGTTTAGAAGAAACCCTTCGACTTCGCTCCATGGTTATACACAAATCATGTATATTGCATCCCTACGGGATTTAGAGAATGGGTGGAAATTATACTTCTACAAATATACTGCCCCGATGGGGAAGGCATAATGTACAAAGTCATATAGTGACGAACCCCAACGGGCTCAGCGAAGCTAAATATTTGTAGTAAAGCAAAATGGATTCTTTATAGACCCCGGAAGGGTGATATATAATGAATGTTAAGATGTATGCATAACCCTTCGACTTCGCTCAGGGTGACGACAATTGAAACTATCAGGTTGAGCGGGGTCGAAACCCAAACTTAATAATTGAATACTTTAACAAAATGGCTTTGGATTATTAATGAAGTAAGGAAATTAACACATTGACTCATCAACCCATTAACACATTAAGCCATTAACCCATCAGCACATTAGCAAATCAGCAAATCAGCACATTATCAATACCTGTTCAGCCAACGGTAGCGGCGTGCATTTTCGCCAAATTTTAAGGCCAGCATGAATTCGTGCGTTCCAATTGTGTGGGTCATTATTGGCGATAAGGTGTAATCGAATGCATAACCAAAATAGTATTTGTTTACCCTTAAGCCTAACAAGAAGATAATTGTTCCGCCGCTTGCTGCTGTCCTGTATGAAAGCCCTGTCCAGTAATCTTCACGATAATAAACACGCCCGCCAAGTGCTCATCTGGAATGCACCTTTTTCAGAAACTTTGATTAAAGTAGAAGGTTCTGCCAGAAAAAGACGGTTTATTTCAATTTTATATGCACCGATTATATTATAATTACGCTCCGTGTTTAAACCGGCGGTTGAATTCTGGCCAAAATAAATTGAAGACCTGAAAATATCGGTAACCGAAATCCCGGCATTAATAAACGGGGTTGTAAATTGCGCTCCAAAGTTCCCGTCAAAAACACCCCGGTTTAAAGAACTTGAATTGATCAGCGGGTCGTTTGGAGATATATTTAAAAGCATCGATTTGTCTACACTAAAAAGATAAGGTTCCATTGAAACCCCAAATGATAGCTGGCTTTGCCGTAAAGGAATGTGATATGCATAAGTAAGTTGGGCCCGGTGCGGCTTATCGGCCCGTTACGATCGTTATAAAAATAAGCGCCAACACCAACCCTGCCACTTGCCGACCGTTTGTTGAATTTTTTTCTCAAACTCAAAGCTTTGGCAATAAAACTATTTTTTAATATCCTGGTTTGAACACTAAAGCTATGTGTAGTAGGTGCACCTGGCAACCCAATCCATTGGTCGCGTTCCGTAATATTTAATGAAGTAAACCCATCACTACCTGCAGCGGCCGGATTAAGAAGAAAAATATTAAACATATACTGACTATACTCGGGTTTCTGTTGGGCATGCAAATTAAATAATACAACTTCCTGTAACAACAAAAATCCAATTATTCTTAAACATCTCATTTATTAGCTATTACCAATCTAAAATTAGCGAAAATAAAAATTTAAGTGTTGTAAATTTATCATAATTATTTGAACAACAATAATGAAGCCTTGTATTTTTATCAACTCTCTTATCAACTTTTTCAAATTATATATTGGGTTATTTTTTTTCAAATTTTTTCAGCCAAAATGTACTATTGTACTTTATTGTAACTGGCTCTATGTCTTAACTTTCTGTTAATTAATTCGTAATTCATAATTCGTAATTCATAATTCGTAATTTCTTAACTATCTTAAAATAGTAATATTGCCGACTATTGGTTTAGATTTTTTGTCAAGTTGTATTATGTAATAATAGTTGTCCATTGGCAATACCTTTCCGTTTGCTGTACCATCCCAGGCTTTCTTGTATCCTTGTTCCGAATGGAATACAAGCCGTCCCCACCGGTCGTAAACATCAACAACTGCATCAGGATAGAATTGCAGGTATGGAATTATCCACGTATCGTTTACACCGTCGCCATTAGGAGTTATAGCTGTTTCAATATTTGCTTCAGATGGCGGCACGCAGCGCAAAATTGTAACCGTATCGGTATATTCACAACCATATTGTGAAGTTACTGTTGACCAAAGATGATATTTAGCGCTATCATCATCCGGCGATAAGGCTTTGAAAGTTATAGCCTGCGATATTTCTTTGGTTGCCCACTCGTATGAAGCGCCAATGAAATTGCCTGTCAGGTTACCTGCTTCGAGCGTAATGGTTTCATCGCCGCAAAGTGTTGTATCTTTAACAGCTTTACCATTATTGGTTAACTTAAACCTGGGCAACGGGTGCACCGTGACCAAAGCTTCAGTTGAATTTTCGCATCCATTTTTATATACAACCACTTTTACTGTATCCGTTACCATAGCTACCGCGGTATAGGAAGCCGCACGTAAATTACCGTTCCAAATTACGGAATCGTAAGTAAACCCTTGTGTTGTTTTAAAATCAATTTTTTGTCCCTCGCACACTTCAATACCCGGCCCAATATCGACAACTGGCGAATTATGTACGTTAAGAGCCAGCGTTGGAGGGTCCCATTTATAATTCTCCACACATGCTGTATCCTGCCCATACAATAGACGGAGTATCTTGAAATTGTGCACACGGCTTGTACTATAATTACTTACATCGACATTAAACGAAGCATTCAGGGTGCTGAATTCTTTAGTTTGTTCGGCACCATTGTCGATAGTATAAACTATGTCGTACTTTTCGCCCTGGCTAAACGATTGCGAATTTAATGAGATTCCAATATTTATTAGTGTATGCGACGTATCCGGGTTTAAACATGCAACGAGGCCGTTGTTTGTCCAGGTTGCCATCATGGTAAAATCACTAAAGTTCTTGACTATTGTCAAGTATAATGATATTGTATCGCCCCAGACACCCGAATCCGAAATAGGTATTACAGAAATCTTGTAGGACCCGTCAACAGTAAGCGAAGTATCGAATGATTGAATACGGTCGCCCACAGTATCCACAGGAACTGAATCTTTAACAGTTACATTATTTACAAGCCATGTATAAGCCACTGCATCGGGCGAAGTAGCTGTGTAATTTACCAAACCGGGAACCGATTCGGGAATACATTGCTGTGCCTGCACCGATAAGGGAAGCATATACACAATTAAAGCAATAATATGGTATCTATAAAACCTCATTTAAGGTATATATTTGAAATCTTTAATCCTTGGTTTGTGAATAATAAAGTATTTACCTCTTGGCTCCTTGCCTTTTGCATATCTCACGATTTCTCTCGAGCTTATTTTTACTGCTGAAACTACAACAGTCCTCAATACATCTTCCGTGCCGTTGAAATACGTACTATAGTTTTTGCCTGTAATATCCACGAAACCGGAAGGATGCCCCGGGGCAAACGATTTCGAAACGGATGTCGTATCGTCTTCGGCAACATAGTACCAGATTGTTAATGTATCGGTGGCATCTAAAGTAGCGCGTTCAAGGTGTGCTACAAAACTTGGATCGTTGCCTGCACTCCGCTTGGTCCTTGGATAAGTACTCCTGAAACTATCCACTGTTACGGTATAGTTATTACACCTTTGTATAACAACTGTATCGCTCCACTTACCTCCGTACTGGTTGGTAAGTGTTGCCCACAAATGATAGAAAGCAGAATCGGAACTTGGTTGTAAGGCATCGAAAATAATTGACTGCGTAGTGTCGTTGTTCGCCCATTTGTACGAAACACCTGTGAGATTGCCGGCATCGAGCTTTATTGACTCTGCACCGCAAAGCATGGTATCTTTAAACACCTTCCCGTTGTTGGTAATATTAAACCTCGGCAACGGATGGACTATCATGATAACTTGCGCGGCGCTGTGACAACCGCTTGTATAAACATCTACATTTATAGTATCGGTAGTTTTAGCTACACCGCTATAAACTGTATTATTAAGAGTTTTGTTCCAGATTACACTATCGTAAGTATTTGCCATTGCAACAGTGAATTTAAAGGAATCGCCTTCGTTATACTCGGTTTTTCCAATAATTTGTGCCCAATAACCAGTCAGGGTAATATCTGTCCATGATGTATCACCGGAAGTACAAAGACTTGTTATACCCGTAATATTAAAGTCGGTACTTTGGATGACGCCCAATTTATAAACTCCGGGAGTTTTGACCCATTGGATATCAATCGAATCTCCATTTCCATAAATGGTTTTGCTGGAAACGCCATTGTCTAAAATCCATTCATAATGTGAAATGAACCCGGCACCAATAGTATTAGGATCAGGAGTAGCAGCATATCTCGCCTTGCTTCCCGAACATTCGGAAATTTGCTGGCCGACCGAGATTTTCGGTATCAGCAGCATTGCAAGTACTAATAATATGGCTATCCTAAAGTTTTTCAAAATACTATTTTAAATATGGCTGTTGGCTGTTGGCTATTAGCTTTTGGCTTTTGGCTCTTCGTCTTATGGATTTTCCCAATTCACAATTCATAACTCATAATTCATTTTTCATTACACATTGCTCATTACACTTTGTTAATAGCATCGAACCTTGCATATCGAATATCGGACCTCGAATATCTAACCTCTTGACTCTTGCTTCTCTCTTATATATATAGGTATATTTTTCTATCCGAAAGGGCGCACTTCTGGCTATCATAGAGATATCCCTATGATCCAAACGGACATAATTATGGCTGTCAGGCATATAGCGCCATGGCACCCGAAAGGGCATACCCCAGGCTAAATGCTTATAATCAACCACATCGAACACTATTGAAAGTTTGCTTTTCACCCTGTAATACAATTAGTTATCATTAAATTGTTGAAGTACCAATAAACACAACTGTTATAAAAACAGTACATGCCAATGAGCGCGCCAACAGGATATATAAATATCCACAAATGACAATTTGCAAAGAGTCCTCTTTGCATCCGCAGCCTTCGGGTAATCAAAACAGGAGCCCGCGTACAAGTACGCGTGCCCCTGCATGAAACCATTTAAATTTCTTCAGGTAACCCGTTGCTACGCAACTTCATGTATTACCAACCAGAGTTGTTGGTTACATGTTGTATCCTGCCAGTTGTTGGAGTAGGTAATGCCCAGATAGTCAATACACCTGTTCCGCCTGCTGGTGCATTATCTGCTTGCGCAAGTGCAGCTGGAGTACTAAATGATTTTCTGGAAATACGGTCAGAAACACTATGTACAGTTAATACATATTTGCCATAACTTGCAGGAGGAATCGTAACTTTTAAGGTTGTCATATCTGATGCAGTTGCAGCTGGCCTGTCGTGGTAATGTTATCGCTACAATTTACATCATTATTTACATTTTTTGTAAATGCAACGTTAGAGGATAAATTTAAGTAAGTATTTGTGCCTGCATCAAATTTAGCTGTAGTTTGAACCGTTCCATTAAGTCCTGCGAGAACTGAAGGAGTACCTGTTAAATCTGTATACAATATATCGTATTTAACAATAAATTGGTCAGCACCGGTAAGTGTCAAAGGAAAGTAAACATCAGTTGAAGCTATTGGGTCAGAGACACCGCAACCACCAACTACATAATCACCAGGTGTTCCAATAAAATTAGTTGCAGTAACACCATTGATAACCTGGTTAAAATTGGCTTCAGCAACTGCAACTGTAGGATTATTCATAAGCCAAACGCTAATATTTTCTGATGCACCGGTACAACCAGGTAATAAAAGAGTATTCTGCGATTGTTCTGTAGCCGAAATTGTATAAATACCAGTAGATGCCCCCCATGCAACTGAAACATTGGTTTCAGTAAAAAATCCTGGATAAGTAGGTGTGCCATCAGCATTACCGTCAGGAGTTAATGCAGGTGAAAATGCTCCACCACCGGAAAGAGCCCAATTAAAAACTGAAGCTTTGAAACTTGCTGGATTAGAAGCTACTAAAGCTGCCACGTTTGCATCAGGCGTTATGCTATAAGGCATGGTACTTCCAATGGTTGCAATATCAACCCAGTCAGGGGTTTGATTAGCTCCATTACCAAAACCAGTGTTTGTTATGACTCCTTTGCCTGTAGTTGCAGTCCCGGTTGTAGTTACTTGTGCATTAGCACTGATAGATACAGCTGCACATAAAGCTGCAGCAACGATTGTCCTGAAAAAATTTTTTGTTCTCATGGTTTAAAAATTTAAATGTTTATAAAAAATGGTTAATAAAATTATTTTTTTAAAATGGCTTTGAGGTGTCAGGTAATGGGAGTTAGCTTTTAAAGCCCAATACGTCAACCTTTAAGCCTGATAGCTGATTGCTGAGTCGACATCTAACCTCACCCTAAATCGCTACTTCCTTCGGTCGTGAGAACGCTTCGCTAAGTTCTCCATTCGGAGAGGGACTTGGCCTTCCCCCGTTTGGGGGAAGGTTGGATGGGGGTTTGTGAATTCAAAGAACTTTGATTGCTGATTGCTAAATTCGAACATCGAAAATCGAGTACCGAATATCTAATATCTATTGATTCGTAACATGAAATACATTGCCTGTTGAAGGCGTAAGGTTTACTCCTAACATAATTGTCGGGTTTGCTGTCACATCTCCCGAAACGCCGGATTTAATTGAGATACGGTCGCTTACCGAATTTAAAGTAACTGTATAAAACCCATACTGCAAAGCGCCTGTCAACGTAACATTAAAAGAAACTGCCGTTTTGCTTAGCTGAATTACAGTTGGTCCGGAAAGTGTGCTTCCATCCGGGTTCTTAACTGTATAGTTTAAACTTAAAAGATTAATTGCAGGTAATGATGAAGTAAGTATTACCGGTAAAGTAAAAGTTAAGCTTCCCGGACTTTGGGTACACTCGGATGCAGGGTTTGCACCAAATTTGGCAGTTGGTTTGGCAATAACTGCAATATTAACAGGAGTAATATCGGCAGCAGCACATCCGGCAGCAGAAACTTCGTGAAATGTAATGGTACCAGTGGCTGGTGTTCCGACAAATGTAATTGTAGCAAGGTCTGTCGGTGTTCCTGCAGTTTGAGTCCCAATGGTTGGTGAAATAGTCCACACATAAGTATTAGCAGGATTGAGAAGCGCCGGGTTTGGTTGTGCCCAATATTGCATTATAGCCCCAACCGTAACAGAATCAATACTTTCAGATGCAGCTATTACATCTGAAGAGTTTTCCCCAAATTGATGAAATCCACCCGGCATTGCCACCTCATTCTGGGCAATGGCACTTGAATAACCTGCAAAAAACAACACAAAAACAGATGCTACTTTAAAAAGAATTTTCAACTTACTAAAATTGTCATAATTAAAAGATAATATTTTTCTTTCTTTTCTATGTAATTGAATACTAATAACAAAATATTCTTTTATAAGTTTAATTGCTAAGTTTATATATGATTTTATCATTTCCATTTTACAAATATATCCGAAATATCAACGTTTTTTACGTACTTATGCAATTCAGGTTTCCAATTACTTAAACTATTTGATAAAGATTCTGATATTACTTATTTATCTAACCTTTTTTAACACAAATCCTGACAGGATAAAAAAATCGCCCAAAAAGAATAATGCTCCAAAATCATGAAATAAAAGTAAAGCAAAAACAAATGTCAAACTCAAGTAAGAATACGTAATTATCATAGGGAAAACACTCAAAATTTAGCATGAAAACTGAAAGTAAATAAGTCAGAAATGCGCCAAAAAATAAGCTTCAAAAAGCGGGGCATCTGGAAAAATTTGGGAGTGAATTCACGCTGGGTGCTGCACACCAAATGAAGTACTAAAAATGTTAGGGTAAATTGATTTTATTTTGTAATTAATTCAATAAAATCATCCAATTTAATAACAGTGATGTTAGGAAATTCAATCTCTTTCAGAATGTTGAAATGTTTATCATTTGTAACTAAATAATCCGAATTACTTGCTACAGCTAAATCTACAAACTTATTGTCATCGAAATCTTCAACAATCATATTCCAATTGAAGTAAATATCATATTTCTCAACATTTGGTCTGATTAATAAAAGTTCTGAAACATTTGAAGCGACAAATTCATTTGCATACCTGGAAATAACTTCAAAATATTCTGTCAAAACCTCATTACTTATAATTAAAGTCAATTTATTGTCTAAAAATTGATTGAAAACTAACCTATATTTTGAAGACCTTGGAAGTGAAACCAAAAGAACATTACTATCAAGAATAACTCTCATTATTTATGGGAAATTCTGGTATGTTGGTTTGCCAGAGATTCCATTGTCGAATTAGACCACTCCTTCTCATTCCATATTTTGTCCATCTCAGAGTCAACTTTATCAACAAAGTATTTTGAAAGCAAATCCTTCAATTCAGTCAATTGATTTTCTGTAAGATTGTATCGAAACATCTTAAGAAGCTCTAATTGGAGATTACTCATTTTATTAATAGTCGCTAACATTATCTTTTACTTTATCAATACAAAGATAAATTATATAATCCAAAATGCTCAAATGACACCCAAAAATTCCACAAGCGTATAGGGTTAATTCTTTTTTTGAGGTGCTATGCAACTTACAAATTTTATTTTCTTTGAGTAGCTTGGCTGAAAGTCACGGGGTGACTAAAAAAAAATTTCATTCATTTAAATTATTGAACTTTAATAAGCCACCCCGTGACTTGCGGATTTTAGGTATAAGATTAATGTCAGAAAGTGATTTAAAATAAACTACGTTGCTGAATAAGCAGAAGCCCTTCGGCTTCGTTCAGGTCCTTATCTTTACAAAAGGTGTACGTTGAGCGGAGTCGAAACGTACTTGCAAAATAAACGGCTTAAGTCAAAGACATTAATTACCCATTACATATTATTCATTACCCATTATTACCGGATTATAGTAATAGATCCGACAACGGAAGGAATATTATTTTGGTTGAAGTTGATTATGTAATAATAATTATCCATCGGGGCATATTTGCCATTTGCATCCCGGCCGTCCCAACCCGGGTCAGGGTAGCCCGCTGTTGATTGGTACACGAGCCTGCCCCAGCGGTCGTAAACCTGTACTATCGCGTGCTTATATTGATCGTTAAGACCAGGTATCTTCCAGTTATCATCATAACCATCGCCATTTGGCGTAAATGCAGTAGGTACAGCAGCTTTGCTGAACACTGTATCGCACTTAATTATACGGATTGTGTCTGAATTTGAACAATCAATATTGGATGGCAGCTCAGCAACCGTAACTGTAACTGAAACCAGGTCGCCGCCATAAGTCTTATCAATAGTAATCGTTTGAGTGGTTAAAGGTTGGTCAGGCACATTGCCATTTATCAACCATTGATATCTTGCACCCGTGTTACCGGCGCTGAGGAACGAGCGTGTGGTCGCCGCACAACATGGTGTCCTTGCCCAATTTAACAACTGGCAGCGGATATACCTTCACAATAGCAGTATCGGTACCAACACAATTCTTTTGGTCAGTAACAACTACTACAACCGTATCATTTTTATTTGTCGAATAAGTGTCTCCGGTAGTTTGGTCCGGCCACTTTATAGACTTATAATTTCCGTCGATAGTAAATGTATCGCCCTGTCCCTGGCACAAATTAACATCGCCGCCTAATGAAACAACCGGCAGGTTATTAACCTGTACAATTAAAGATTTTGCTAAAGAGAAGCATCCGCCAGCCTCGCCATATACAACCAGATTATGGTTTGCAGCATGGCTTGGCCATGTTATCAGGATATTATTCTTCAATGTGTCCGTTTCAACCTTCCCACTGGAATCCTTAAATACAGAGTGCCCCAAATCGGTATTCCAATGGTAGGCCATACCAGCCTGCCCACTGATAGAATACTTCTCCGGCAATCCGCTCGCGCAGGCAGTTTGTGTGCGCGATTGCTGTGTTGAAACAATATTTTCCGAACTAATCTCGCCAAGTGCAGGATATGGCTTCATGTGAATACTTAATAATATTTCGTTGGAATAACTTTGAGTAATTGGTTGATTTGTGACTGTTGAAGTTTCTATCCTGGTTATCCTCACATAATGGGTTATCCCTGCTGTAAGACCGCTCGTTAATATTTATCGTAACTGGCGAAACAAGCGAGGGTGGCAAAGTAACTTCGCTGTCGTTGTCGACCTGGTAACTCAACGTAAAAGTCCCGGAAAAATAATTTACATCAATTGATGCAGCCACGGTTGCACTACCGGATACAGGGGAACATACTGTATCCGAGGTATTTACCCAACTAACCTGAATAGGTAAATTAATTGGATTGGTGTATAATTTTACAAACATTGTATCGGGATCGCCGTCGCAAACACTATCCAAAGATATTGGGGTAACCATAAAAGTATAAATAATACCTGTGTCGCCATTCCATTTAATCGTCAGTGTGGTATCGGGCACAATAGTATCATTGAAAGAAGGAATGGATGGCGAAATAGTCCATTCGTATAGTGCGCTCGCGTTGTTGCCCTTATTTACATAATAAGTAATAGTGGTATCCAATTTAAGATAATCCACGGCATACATAAGCGGACCGGTGAATGTCGCCAGTAAAATAAATAAAACAATATGTTTAAACCAATCCTTCATTGCCTTCTTAACATCGACTCATTTAATTCTTAATTCATAATTCATAATTCATAATTCATAATTCGTAATTCGTAATTCATAATTCGTAATTCGTAATTCATAATTCATAATTCTTTATAACTAATTCTTAACTCTTAATTTCCCAATCACAGGTTTAAGCCCAACCCTTAAAGTTTGCAATACCTGCACAAGGTTATTTCCTTTTACATTATTTTTAACTGAATAGTCAATATGGGTTTGGTGCAAAATATTTTTCCCGTAATACAATTGTTCAATATTAAGATTGAAAGTACCCAATCCCAGTTTTTTTGTATCAATTGCAAATGTTGCAGATTGAACATTAAATGACAGGCTATCCGAGCTTACAAAACCTCCGAAAATCTTGTTTGTAATAGAATATACGAATTCATATTTCTCACCTGGCCCCAGGGTATAACCTTTCAAATTCAATCCTACCTGTGCAGCAGGGAATGTAGTGTCGCTTACCAAACAAACTATTGTTGAAGGAGATGTCCATTCAATCCTGTCTGGGATATGAACAGAGAAAATTGCCGAGAATGTATCGCCAATAGCGCCACTATCTGAAATCGGGACAACTTTGATACGTGAATCGTTGAAAATAGTATCGGGAAAATTATTAATTGAATCGTTGGTTTTCTTCAAAATATCATTGACATACCAGTTATATGCTACAGTAATTTTATCGGCCGATTGTGCATTAAAGTTTACAACCGAGCCGGGATTGACAAAAGTAGTATCTACAACACCCTGGGCTACCTGGGCTTTCGCCATGTAGCTTACAAGCATTGCGCTAAGAAGGATAATATGCCTGAATAAAATTTTCACCGGCCTTACTTAAATCGTATCTTATTAATTTGTGGACGTCCCAACACTTTAAACGACCTGGGCTGCAATTCCGGTGTTTTAAACACCAAAGCCCTGTTTACATAAATATTCGATAATACGGTAAACTCAATATCTTTCGAAACAAAGTTCATGTTTTCATAATGTTTTCCGCTCAGCAAAACATTTCCAGATGTTGCACCGGGCGCAAAATAATATGTAATGGTGTCGTTGGATATGGTATCGTTTACCCAATATTTTAACGAAATGGTGTCGGTAGCGCCAAATGTAATATTCCTTAAACTATCAATTTTAATCCTGAAACCTGAACTATTGCCACCGTTTATATTTCCTGTAGTCTTTGGTGCAGTATTGACAATACTGTCTATGCTTATTTCAGCATACGGGTTGCCAAGTGGTATTGCAACACGAATAGTAAAAGATTGTTGCAGTAAATTTCCTTCACAACCATTAACCTCAACAGGGACTACTTTTACAGAACCAATTGAACCGTCAGCGCCAGTCCATCTGACCCGAATAGACTTACCTGTCGAATCTCCAATTATATTTCCATTACTAACAGACCAAACGTATGATGAAATTGGTACTGACAAACCGGGCACAGCAGTATAAGTATAAACAGAATCCTGCATAACCTCCAACGTCAGCGCATGACCGGGCAAGAAGCCGGTCAGCGCTAACATCAGGGTAAATACTATTCTATTTATACAAAATTTCATCTAATCTTTAATTTGTGCCCAAACATAAGATCCAAAGTCATTAAAAGCATTCATTCAACCACCCAAACCCCTCTGCCTCACCTCCTACCCCTCTCCAAACAGAGAGAGGAGGAAGAAAAAGGAAAAGATACTGTTTCACAGCAATGCGCTGTTATAGTCCCGATAAAACGGGATTGGGGTTTGAAACTTGTTTCTTAATGCCATAATCGGTTTTTATAAACATAAAACCAACGAAACAACCAAGGTTTCACCAATCCATTCCAAAAAACTCAAAAAACAAATACCCAGTTTCTCACTGAAAATTCTTTGCACTTACTATTAGAAAATATCATCAATAGTAGGAGCAGGATTCACTGTGAGCGCAGTATTAGGAGCATTGGTATTGTCATACAATGTTGTAACAGTTCCATGCGTAAAACCCATAATATAGATAATAGCGCTTGTTGCTAAGTTGCTGATAGTGAATGAAGTTCCGCCATTTGGAATGCTTACACTAACAGGCGTTCCTGCTAAGCCGACTTTATACGAAACAGACCATGTTTCAGCTCCTCCAAGTGCAGGGCTAAAATTAGTTGGCGTAAGGTTAACTGTTGCCAGCCCTCCTGTCGGGTTGCCGGTTGTCTGGGGACATATTGCAGCTATAGTTCCAATAGCAACTTGTTCCGTCAATGTTGTTACAGTCGGGACAACATTAATAGTATATGACTTTATATCGCCATTACAACCCTTATCACTAACCGGGTAGACAGAAAGTGTAAAAGTCCCTGTTGAAGTGTATGTCTTTGTAAAAGATTTTGAACCTCCATCATTTACATAGCCTGCTCCATTGTCATTCCATGAAGCGCTTACAACATTAGCGCTTGGATTTTTAAGCTGGAAAGTTTTAGCATCATTCTGAGACAAATTGATGGTTTGGGCAAAAACACCAATTGAGAAGTTCAACGAAATTCCGATAAATAAAATTTTTGTTTTCATTATAGTATTTTTATTGAATTATAAATACCACTGGTCTATTTTAAACCAGTGGTATTTAATTAATATTATTGAATTGTTATTCCATTTGTTACTGGCTTAGCAAATACAGTTTGGCTAACAGTATTGGTAGCGCCAACAGTAATTGCATGGCCATTGAATGTAGTAGCTGTTATATGAACAGAATTTGTAACATCTCCGTTTGTTGTGTTATCAAGAAATCCTGCAACTGAAATTTGTAAAGGATCGCCAAAGTTTGTAATAGTAAATGGAGTGGATACTGGCGCAGCTCCGTTTAATGTTACATCAGCAGTAATAACAATTGGATAATCTGATGCACCAGGTACATAAGTAAAGTTAACAGGCAATACTTGTGCTGAGGCATTCCAACAAGCTGGTGTATTGACATAAGCGGCAAAATTAATAGCATTTGCAGCAACAATAACTTCTTGCGATTTATCTGTAGCAGGATTGGTACAAAGATTTGAACTGACTTCCTGAACAACTACATCATAATCACCGGCAATAAGCCATTCTATTTTATAATTCGCAGTACCCGCTCCGGAAACAACAGTGTAATTTGCACCGGGTGCAGAAATTAATGTCCCATGGTTATAAATATTCCAGGTAAATGTACTTGTACCAGTAGAAACACTTTGTGTTGTTTTATAGGTAAATGTAGAATTTATACCCGCATCTTGCTGAGCTATTGCAGATGCTGCAATCATTGCCAAGCTTACTAATAATAGCGCAATCTTTTTCATATTATATAGTTTTTAAATTGTTTATATTTTTATTAATCATGGGTAATAGGCTTGGTTTGAGGCAATGCCCAAACTGAAAAATGGTTTGCAGTCGTTCCGCCTACAGTAATAGTTCCATTATATTTGTCATGGGCCGAATTAATTGTAACGGTACGGGTCAAATCATCATTTGCCGTTGTGTTGTTCAAGAAATCAGCGCCTGCAGGTATAGGCAATGGGTTTCCAGCAGCAGCAACTGTTAAATCAACAGGGGCTTGGTCAACGCCGTTAATTTTATAAGTTACATTGACAGTAATAGGGTATGAAGCTGCATCGACATTTGTAACTGTCAAAGCTGGAGAATATGCTGTTGTAACCTGAGGACAGCCATCTGTACCTGTAGCAGAAGTAAAAATTATTGTACCTGCTTGCACATTTACTAAAAATGTCTCTAATGTTCCTGCGCAACTTCCAAAACTCGCATTATTTGATTCCTGAACCCTCACCAAACGATAACCGGCTGTTACAAAGTTTATTTTGAATTGGGCAGCATCAATAGCCCCCCCGTTAACTGTATAATCAGTGCCAGCGCCAGTAGCAGCCCCTAAATCTGCACCTCCTGCATTTGATAACCGAACATCCCAAACATAAGAGTTTGGTTTAGCGCCAGCGCTACGTGTAACATAATCAACATCATAAATATGATTTGAACCAGGAGTTACTACATGTGGGGTAGTAGAAGAAGGTTGTGCCTGTGCACGGGTAATTGTCTGGGCATTCAACCCAACATAACTCATTACAGCTATCATCAAAGCTGCAAATCGATAAAACATTTTTCTTTTCATAATTGTAATTTTTATTAATATTTATTTTTTAAGTTCATTTCTATATTTAATTATTATTGTCAGTCATGTTTAATAGAAGGTGTTCCGGGTGTTGCATATATTGTTATATTTTTATTGCTTGTTGTTGTTGAACTACTGCAACTGCCATTGCCGTTTACTAAAATTTGAACAATTGCTGTATGGTCAGACCCTGTTGCATCGGGAGTAAAAGTCGGTGTCAAAGTATAGCTTCCACTGGAAAATGAACATGACCCACAACCAGATAAAACTGACCAGGATATGCTGGCAGCATTATAGTTTGTCCCGCTTGCAGGTAATAAAATCAATGTTGAATTATCACAAACATTTTCATCACTTCCTGCTGCTATTGTTGGTAACGGATCAACTGTAATAGTTTTATTAGCTGATGTCGTCCCGCATAACCCACCACTCGTGGTCAGGGTCAAAGTAACCGGGCTTGATGAAGCTGCCGAGGCTGTATAAGTTGCATTATTGGGAGTTGTACCTGCATTATTCATAAAACTTCCACCTGTCGGGTTATCCGTCCAAACTGCAGAAGTGGCGCCACCTCCATACGATCCATTTAATACTGCCGAAGTGCCACCCTGACATATTGCTGCCACGGCTGCCCCTGCGTCGACTGTCGGGTTCGCATTCACTGCCCAACTTGCCAATGTTACCCAGGACGTTGCATTACAACCTGAACTCGCAGTACAGG
The DNA here is from genome assembly GCA_963726845.1 of uncultured Bacteroidota bacterium. Classification (GTDB taxonomy): domain Bacteria; phylum Bacteroidota; class Bacteroidia; order Bacteroidales; family DTGW01; genus CAVSGB01. The sequence goes on from CAVSGB010000015.1 coordinate 17,729, forward strand.
CTGTACGTTGTCCCTGGATATCCACGCTTGTATTTCCAGTTGTTATGGTTATATTATTGCCCTGCAGGTAAGGGCTCCATGCCCCTGTTCCATTAAACCTGTACTGGTACAAATCGCCACATCCTAAACCGCCAGTTCCAGCAGTAAAAGTAGCGCTCACGCTTGCGCCTTCGCACACAGGCGAAACAGGCGATTGAGTATTTAAAGTCTGGCCCGGCAGGCTGGGATACCAATGTGGCGGTTACCGGAGTGAGCGGTGATGCGCTTATACAGGGCCCACTGACAGCATCTGCATAATAGGTCACACCATTGGATAACGCTGTGCCACTGCTTAATAAATCTCCAACATGTGGAGGATAGTTGGCGTTTGTGCTATACCAGTTTATGCTTCCAACAGGAGCGCTGGCAACTATATTATTTATTGTAGCCCCGCCAACCCCGCCGCAAAAAGTTTGTGCCGCCAATGCAGTCGGTTTATCCGGCCGGGTCGTGAAGGCAATGGTCACAGTGCTCGTTGATTTGCATGAAACGTTGCTTATAGTCCATTTTAAAGAATATGAATTGGGCAGGAGACCATCAAATTGACTATTATAATTTATTGGTGTAATTACTGTTCCCCCTGTTCCACTGCCTATACTCCATAACCCGCTAAATGGAGTAGGGTCGTTACCGTTCAGTGTAACAGATGTTATCCCGCAAACAGATTGGGTACTCCCAGCGCTTGCTGTTGTCGGGTTGTCATAAGCAGTTACCATGGTAGCATCCACCACACCAGGGGTTCCAGGTGACCCACCGTAAGTAAACGCTGTAAGCTGATAAGTAGATGAATGTCCGACAGGGTAAGTGGTCGGTAAAAAATAGGGGATATCCGTTGAATGTATTGTAACAGGAGTCTGATCATTACCATTTAATTTAAAGCTCAACGTATAATCAAATGCAGGAGTGGTCGCCCCCGAGAATGTTACTGGTATCCCGGCAGAACCGCAAACAGCACCGGACGGGGAAAATTTGGCCCTGGGCAATACTGTTGTAACAGAGCCCAGTGTATAATTGTTTCCGGCTAAGGGAATGGATACCAACCCCGATGTTGAAACTGTACCATTATAATTATCCCCTGAAGCTGTCGATGTTAGTGCAGTCCATGGCACCTGAATTATATGCCGCCACCCTCATATCCGGCAATCCGTTCTGGGTTACCAATGGGGTAATATCGCTATTCGGGTAATAACCCAGGTTAATTATAGCCTGGCTTGCCGAAGATGGCTTAACAGACCAGTATTCATCCCAGCTGACCGCTACAAGTGACCCATCGTGGTTGCTGTATGTGCTGTTCGATCCAAAATACTGGGCAGTCCAGAAAAGAGGGCCGTCTTGTGTTGAAGATACTAAAATCCGGTTGCCGGGCACATTTGTACTTCCGGAAATGGTGCCGATAGGAAAGGCAAAATTGTCGCCCTGGTTTATATTCTTTGTTAAGGGGCCATTAACATACGAAGTTGCACTACCAACGGTAGGCACAACGCAATTCACATCAGTATTACTTATAGTAACAGTATTGGTGGTAGTAGTATTGATCAGCCCATTTGTCAGTAATAATTTTCCTTTCACTTCAACAGCCCCGCTGGTGTTAACAGAAAGACCGGCGCTATTATTTATTTCTAAGTTATAGAATGCATTTGAGCCTGTAAAATCTCCGGTAATACCGCCAATTGCCTGTGCCGATGGACCTGAAAATGAAATTGTGTCATTAGCCCCGGTCCCACATTCAAAAACTCCCGTGCTATAACGTTCCATCGTTCCCTGAATGATAAGTTTTGGGTTATAACTGTCATCAACCGTCGGGCCGTTAATTTTAAACGAATTGCATATTGTCAGGACTTTATCAGGCATTGTCCTCAAACCTGTACCTGAGAAAAGCATGTTTGGCAAATGATCGTAGAGGTCGGCTATTATTGAATAATTCAATCCTGTTCCACCGTATTCGACAGTGCCATTGTTGGCACAATCGAAAAAAGAAGTATAAACCCCGGCAGGGAATGTCCCGCTTTCAAGATAAAGCGTCCCGTTACCATCAACAGTTCCCAGGTTATGCCCATAATAGGGCGAAACTATTTTAAGTTCACCATTGATCGTTGTTTTATAAGCAGAACAATAATTGGTATTTGCGGTAACAATATCGGAATTCCTGATAATAACAATAAAGCCGTTCGGGCCTGTTGCTAACAAATGTGTATCGCCATTTGTCTGCTGCCATGTATTTGGATCGTTCCAGGAACCATTTTGTTTGCTCGTATATTCAGGGACATTGGCCGGGAATGCTATAGGAAAGCCGGCAGTATATTCCCCGCTAAGGTTTTCAGTTCCTGCCGGATAATTTATTGTAAATGAATGTGAAGCAGGAAAAACAGGGTCTCCTATGCTCAAAGCTGTTCCCGGAACAATCAGCCATGCTGTCTGGTAACTACTTTCAGGGCTGCCTTCTACATCGCCTGCCAGATAATTAAAGGTTAAGCTACCTTGAAATCCATAAATACCAGAACTTTGCACATCCCAATAATAATCCAATGCTTTGGTCGGGTTAAGAACAGCCGGTAAAGTGCTATTTATATTGTTTATCCTCAGGGAGCCAACATTACTACTTGCAGTAAACGTAAATGTTAACGGAGTGTATTTTCCTGAAGTGCCGAGTGGGTAAAAAAAAGTCTGAGGAGTAGTCGTAAACCATTTTAGGATACCTATATTGCTGAAAGCGCCATTTGTGGTAACCATTTTTGTGGCGCTAAACGGCGTGCCCCTTGCTTCAATAATGCTATTTTGCTGAAGTGTCAGTAAATTTTGTATAAGATTGAAGATGCCATTCGTTAAGGTTAAGTTATCATTCGAACTGTTAACGCCGATCGTGATGCTATTATCCAATACCGCACCGGCCGGGTTATTCAATTCTAACCAGCTAAATGCGCCCGATCCGGCAACATGTTGTAAAACAGAACCTACCAGACTAACACCGGTACCATATACCTGGTTATCAGTATAAGTCCCATTGTTTTTAAAATTACCCGATACACTCACTTGAAAGCCCCCGCAAATCAAAGTACCTGAACTGATGGTAAGATTATCTAAAACAGTAGTAGCCCCACCCAGAGTAAGCGAAGTAAGAGGGTTCACATTCAAATCGTAAAAAATGTCGGGAGTAGATCCATTTATAATTTGTGCATTGCCATTAAAAGTTGTAGTGTTCTTTTGGGGATTGTAGGTCCCGCTATTATTGAAATTACCATTAATGGTAACAGGGATATTTAAGGCAACATTGGCATCTAATGTACTTCCGGTATTAATGGTAAGGTCGCCATTGAGAACCAATGGACTGACAAGCAGGCTCACTGAAGCTGGATTTGCCGGACCGATAGTAAGGTTTTTTAATGGCACATTGGCATCTAATTTATAAATTGGGGTTCCCGATCCCCCCGGGTCGAAAATAATTGTTCCCCCGGTTACAGAACTCGTTTGCGGCCTAGGTACAAATCGCCAAATGCGCCCCCGCCCCCGTTAACTATTGTAAGCGTGCCACCCGACATGTTAAACTGGCTGCCACTGTTCAGTATTTCGAGTTTGGCATCATCGTTATAAGGGGCAACACTGTTGTTCCCATTGATGGTTACAGCGCCACTCGATTGAGTATAACTTAATACACCGGCAGCATTCGAAGGGTTACGGCGTATCTGGCCATTTACGATTAGGTTTCCTCCGTCAACCTGAATTGCCGAAGCCCCACCGCTTGAATATTCAATATCGTTGTTGTTATTGGGTGCTGCAGTTGCGACCAATATATACATTTCCTGTATTACCGGATGCCAATGTAATCTTACCGCTTAGAAATAAATCATTGTTATCCGAAGCTGCATCGGCAATATAAACATTAGATGGTGTATTAATATTTAACCCGGCAGTTGCAGGAATAGTAAAAGGAGTACCCTGGGAGATTGTAAAATTACCTGTGCGGTTGTAAATAAGCGTACCATTTTGCATGGAAAGCCAATTGTCAATTGGCGTAGTCATTGTCCTCCAATATTACAAGTCAGCGTTGTGGTCTGTGAACTGCCTTTGTTAACTGTAACATTGCCGAAAAAAGTACCCGGAGTGCCAGAAGAATTAGTAATAGAGGCATTATTAGAGCCAAAGAATGTTACCGGAATTCCTCCGTTTGAATTAAAGTCAACATAGCTTGGTGTTTGAGAAGCTCCATTTCCTATCTGATTAAATGTATTATTAATAAAGTTGCCCCCAATAGCAATGCTCTGATTGAAAGCGCCGCCATAGCCCCCCCATACCATTATCGCTGCCCAATTACCCACTTTAAGGTCTCCATAGACAACAAAATTTTGAGCCAGCGAACCATTTCCAATCCATATTAATGCGCCACTCTGAATATCCAAATTACCTTTGACAGTAATTGTCTTTGCAACAACTGTTGTAGGGGCGGTTGGATAAGATGTAAACCAAGTTGGACAAAACCAGGAATCGGCATTCTGTCCTTGGATGACCAAATTTCCATAAATAGTCAGGTCGTTGTTCGGAAACATAATATTTGAACCACCCAATGGTGCTAATATAAAGTTTCCATAAGAAGTTACACCTTGGGGTAGCCAAAAAGTTGAACCTGCATTTGGATTTATAGAATACAAAACTGTTGTACCTAAATTAACATTAAAATCTGAAAAATCGCCTGATGGGAATACATAAGTATTGTCGTTAAAGGAAGTAGTTAGCCTAAAAGTACCATTTCCAGTTGGGCTGGAAGATACCACACCTAAGTTGCAACTTGGATTATAACCAATATCTAAAGCCGATCCTTTTTCTATTTGCAAATTGGCGCATTTTTCTATTTCAAAATCTTGAGTATTATTGTCCGGATTGGTTGCCAGATAAACAGAATCATTATTTCCAATAAGTACAATATCTGAAGCTCCAGGAGGAGAAACAGGCGGATTATTTACCGTATGACTTGTCAGCGACCATGAATTCACATTGCTCCATTGGCCACCAGTTGGTTTAGGACAATTATAACTATAATATTTTGTTGGTACGCCAAAATCACCAGTTTCACCGGCAGTATAATCGCCGTTAATACTATCGTTATTGGTTAACCATGGGTTGCCCATTGTATTTGAGCCCTGATTAATGCTCAAATTGGTACCGCTTGTCCATGTAAAAGTTTTCTCGTCATACCGGCCGGGACATAATTGTTAATATTACCAAGAATGTCAGCCGTGTTATACTGGTAATTATGGGTAATTGAATTGTGAACCAATCCTGTAAAACCTGAATTTTTTACCCTCCAATAATAAGTAAGGTTTGTGCCTTTTACAGTAGTAGCAGGCTGTTCAATACCAACCGGGGTAACAGTTATCGAGCCCCAGGTTGTTGGAGCGGATGAAATACTTATCGTTGCCGGGGTATATGCTGTAACAAGAACAGGGTTTAATGTGGGCGCCCCAACTGGAAAAGTAAAAGGAGTGGTGGATGAATATACTTTTGTAATCCCTCCATCACCCGAATTTCCAGCAGTCTGTATATACCTGTTCGTACCGCCATTTATAATTGTAGCAGATGCATTTAGTTTTAAATTATAAGTACCTATATTAAATAGCCTGTCTTGCAATAAAGTAAGCGCGCCATTGACAGTAGTATTTGCAAGCAAAGAAACAGGTGCAGAACCGGAAAGCCCATTTGTATTATTCAATTCAAGGTTTTGAAAGGTGCCATTTCCATCAATAGTTTGTGCAATAGTCCCATTCAATGATATTTTTCCCGTGCCGGAATGTAAGCCCGAATTGTAAACGTTTTGTTTTACATATATTACATCCCCATTATCATTGAGCGTTCCCAGTGTCAGGTTGAAATTACCCAAAACATTTATCGTTGTCTGGCTTCCTGCCAGGTTTACTGCTATACCGGGAGATTTGGTAAATGTAAGGTTATTCACGGATAATGCGCCAGCCAGATTTATTGTAAATGTCTGTGTACCTGAACCGTTTAAAGTAGTTGTATTGGTACCATATAAATAAGATGTTCCGCCGTTAATTGTGAAATTGCCCCCGATTGTAACATTCAGGTTTTGGGTTTGGGCATCAAGTGTCCCTGTCTGAAGCGTCAGGTTCCCTAAAACAACCAAAGGGTTGGTATTTAGCTGTACTACTGTGGATGTACCGTTAATTATGAAATTCCAAAATGGCGCTGTCGAATTTATTAAATAGGGTTCATCTGGCATTGAGCCAGTTGTAGGCAATACCTGGACAGTACCGCCGGTTACATTAATGTTTGAAGTTGGACAACCAATGTATATTGCATCGTCAGTGCCCGTTGTGCTACAAACATCGTATATTGAAATGGTGCCGCCCGACATGGTAAACCCATTGGCTGTATTGTTATTAATACTTAAGGTGCCGATACCGGCAGTGCCATCGATACCATTGGAAGTCCTTGTTGCGCTAATTAAAGGAGTTGTGAGACTACTTACCGTGGGGTAGTTTATCGTATTTATAAATCGGCCACGGAATATCACATTTCCACCGGTTTGTGAATACGATACCAGCCCTGTAGCCCCGCCTTCAGGGTTGTGAAATTGTTTGGTGTCGAATGTGCCCCCTTTCATAATAAATTGCCCCGAAGCATAGCTCCAATAGAGCAAACCCGATGATTCGCGGGTTGACAAATATCCATTATTTAGCTGAAGGTTGCCAAGAATTGAAAGCCCGCTTCCTGCCCCGCCGGTGTTAATACCATACGTGGCATTGTCAGGGGCTGAAAGGCTATAGGCCTTGTTAACTTCCGCATAATCATCGGCAGTAGCCAAAACTATAACAAACTGGCCATCGAGTATCATTGCGCCATTGGAAGGAATAAAATAATCGCTGGTAGGTGTTGTAGGATATGCAGTAGCGCCTTCCGATAATGATGGTATTACAATGAGGCCTGTTAAATCGAGTGTCCCGTTACGCACCCATAATGCCTTTTTAATGTTAGGATTTGCATTGGTAGCCCCGGTAACGTCAAAAACTGCAGTATTGGCCCCAAACAATTTGAAATTGCTGTATGCAGGGGCATAAACAGTAAGGCTGAAAGTCGGGTCGTTCCCTTTGTCGAGGACTAAGTTATAAAAATCGGTTTGGCCATTACAAGTCAATAAATTATTTGTCGAACCCTGGAAATAAACTGTAACTGCACCATTAGAAGGAAACGTGTTATATTGCGGATAAGCCTGATTTGTAAACCTGACCGTACCATTATTGATGAAGTTTCCATAGATAACAAAACTGTGGGTTTCATTATTATAATAATTGATAAATGGCGGGGTACCCCCTGCCGTGACTGTTAAAGGCGCGTCAGCACCTGTAACGGTATTTCCGGCACCCGTAGTAATCGATGTCGTATTATTGACTGTTACGTTTCCTTTTACAATTAATTGCAACCGCTGGGCTGTACCATCATTTATCTTGAATGTACCCTGTTTTATAAGTAAGTTTCCATTAAGGGTAATATTATTTGTCTGGGTGATAGTACCGGCAGCATTTATGGTAAGGTTGTTATGGGTTGACTGGGTTATTGTAACCGGCTGATCATATTCGGTAGTACCGCCCCCGGAATTTACAAACGTGTTTGTAGTTGCAACCGGGAAATAATCAGCAATAGTTGAACCCAATTTCAGTGTTCCCTGTCCGCTCAGTGATTTTAAGTCATTAAGATATTTATGGGATGTCAAATCAAGAAATCCTCCTGCATTTATGGTTATGTTAAGGTTAAGCGTAGTAATGTCGCTTGAAAGCGATACCGTTCGGCCGTTTAAAATTACCACGTAATCGTCTAAACCCGGTATTGCATTTCCAAACTGTGGTGTTGTTCCACCTGCATCAAATGTCCAGGTACTGGATGCATTCCAGTCGCCGGTTTGGTAAGAATAAAATGTAGTTGGTTTACCGGCGGTCCAATATGTGCTCGAAGTTGTCAAATCCGTTGTTCCGGTGATGGTAAGTACATTTGCAGCCCAGTTAAAAGTTCCCGGGGCTAATGGCGGGGTTTGCCAAATTCCTCCATTAGGCATATACCAGGCGGTAAACCCTGCCGGGACAACATTTAATTCAGCCGGGTCATTAGTTAAAGTAGCAGTAACTGTCTTGCCACCTGCTGTGGTAATAATATCCCAGTAAGTATTGATAAAATTAAGCCCCAATACCCCGTATACTGCCCGTACATTGATTGTTCCACCTGTTCCACCGCTTAAAGCCGTAATACTTACCGGGGAATAATAATTGGATGTATTTGCCGAACCGATAGGATACGAGATAGGCAATGGAGTAGCATCGTTTCTGATTAAATATCCAGTGCCATCGGTAGCGATCATGCAAGATGAACTGAAAGTACCCTGAATAGCATTCGTTGCAGAATTGGCAATGGTTAAATTGTAGTTGCCAATTTCTAAAATACCGGAGTTTAGGGTAAGAATGCCTGATGCATTTAAAGTGGTAGCGCCTTGTAAAGTTTTTGTTCCTCCATTTGATATAGAAAGGCTGTAGTAATTAAATACCGGGATAGTTTGCGCTGCCGAACCATTAAAATCTATGGTATTATTTGTTGTGGTATAACTGCCGTTGGTTGCCGTTGTATTAAACGAGCCTGCCACCCCGATAATTCCACCATTGATAAGGGTTACAGCGCCACCACCTTTGTTGCCACTTATGGTAAGGGTGTTGTAATTAAACGCCGGGATAGCCTGGGCTGATGTGCCATTAAAATCTATGGTATTATTTGTAGTAATATAGCTTACGTTGGTTGCCGAAGGGTTAAAGATGCCAGCCACACCAATTGTCCCTCCGTTGATAAGGGTTACAGCGCCACCACCTTTGTTATTGCTTATGGTAAGGTTGTTGTAATTGAACGCCGGGACAGACTGGGCTGACGTTCCATCAAAATCAATAGTATTGGTAGCATAGTTAACGGTGGTGGCCGATGGATTAAACGTGCCGGCCACACCTATGGTCCCGCTACTTAAAAGGTTTACAGTACCACCGCCTTTGTCGCCGCTTATGGTGAGGTTGTAAAATAAAGCAGGATTGGCAGTCCCGCCAATTGTTTGTGCCCCCGTTCCATTAAGGTCAACTGTTCCGTTCCCGGGCACAAATGTAGCATTGTTGGTAAAGTTTCCTGTAAGATTGATCGTTCCCGAATTTGTGATGGTACCGGAATTGTTTAAAAGATTCTCACAACTTATGCCTCCTGATGCACATGTTATGCCGGCGCCATTATTGGAAATTACTGATTGAGCATAGCTAAGCACAGGCAAAACACCCAAAGCAACAATAAAAGCAATTGTAGCGAAGGCCTTTGATGGTATATGTTTTGCCCGTTTAAACATTTTTAGTTAATGGGTATCATTTTTTACTGTCATTTTTTTCATTACATGTTCACTTCAATTTGCTGTTCATGCCCGGAAACCTGGTTAATAAATAACAATTTGCCATCATCCGATTTTTGAAGCTGTTCGTTTGCATTAAGCAACTCGAACCCATATATTGTACCATCTGGCGACATGTCGACAATAAAATCATCGCTAAGCTTTATTGAATTAACCTCATCCGGTCTATTCTTTAATGCCACATAGGCAATATTAAATTTCGGGTCGTAAGTTATCTTCATAATATATTTAATTAAAAGTATTTGACAATTACAGTAATTATTATCCATGTTTCATTTTCCAAAACTGCATAAGCCTCAATTTGTTTGGAAGAAAAATACTTATTGTTCCATAGGCCATTAAAAATAAAATTCAACCTAAAACCTGTCCTTCCGTGCTTTGCAATAAATTGTTCGCCTGTTGTTACTGTCATTATTATATCACTTTCAGTAGCGCCCCTTTCCTTAATGCGCTGTAATGCGTGAGGGTGAACAATAATATTTTTATATTCCATCTAATTTGTTACATTTTAAACATTTTTTTCAAAACCATTTTTATTTCTCTTTCTTTTTTCATTTCAACCCCGCCCTCTGCCGTTTTTTAACCTCACCCCCAACCCCTCTCCACCTAGAGAGGGGAAAAACCGACCTATAAGTTTGTTAACCTCTTCCTAAACTCCATCACCACTTTACTCCTTCTAATGTCTACTCCCTCTCCTTTTGGAGAGGGTCGGGGTGAGGTTTTATTTTTTGCTGGTGTCATCTATAATTTTATGGTTTTATTGTTCTTTTATTGTTCTTTACTATAATAACTGTTATCTTACCCTTCGTGCGAATATTGTACCACCTCCTTGTAATGTACTTGCAGAGAATGTACAACTAGCAACTAAATATACATTACTTGTTCCGCTCAATAAGATGCGTTGCATCGGTACCGTTTGAGTTATAACAGTTGTTGTTCCCGGAACATTTGCGCTATGCGAATCTTGTTGATATGTATCTTGTGCACCCAAAGTATTAGTTGTAGTATTTAATCCTGCTGCCAAAACAGTAATGCTTGTTGTATTTGTAGGAGTATAATTTATTACACCCCAGACATCCCAGTCGCCTGCTGTTAAGGACTGAGTAACAATAGTAATAGCTACCCCTGAGGTAATTACTGTTGTATTTGGTGCGACTGATGTGGTTATGTATTCCCCAACACTACCTGCCTGTACATTATTATTTGTGGTTGTACCAACAATACCAACTGTTTGGGAAGGTGTAATTGCTCCACTTGCTGTAATTGCAGCCACGTTGACTGTACCAGTAAAAGTAGGGCTTGCAGAAAAGACGATGTTACTAGAAGTGGTTCCAGTCGTCCCTGTTGCGGCATTTAAGTAATTAAGTTGTGTTCCTGTAGTACTCATTGAAACCGCACCAATTGTAAAAGGAGTTGGAATAATAACTGTTCCTGTAAAAGTAGGCGAAGCGATATTTGCTTTTAAGTTATCTGCAGTGGTTACAAAAGCAGTTGTAGCTAGTGCAGTTGAATTATCTCCTGCTGTTTGTGTTGTAGCAATAGTGCCTGTTGGCAATGTAGGTGTTCCTGTAAAAGTTGGTGAAGCTAATGGTGCATAGGCAGTTCCTGTATATGCATTGGCGCCTAATGTGCCGCCACTACCAATATTTAAGGTTGAACCATCGGTACCTGTTAATGTTAAAGTATTGCTTGCAGTAAATGTTTTGCCTGCGCCTAAAGTAAGTATACCTGTACCTGTTGTAATAGTGTTTCCATTAATACTTGTGGCAGTTGCTACGCCTAAAGATGGTGTAACAAGCGTGGGGCTTGTAGAAAACACAAGATTTGTTGATGTAGTCCCTGTTGTTCCTGAAACTGCATTTAAGTAATTAAGTTGTGTTCCCGTAGAACTCATTGAAACCGCACCAATTGTAAAAGGAGTTGGAATAATAACTGTTCCTGTAAAAGTAGGCGAAGCGATATTTGCTTTTAAGTTATCTGCAGTGGTTACAAAAGCAGTTGTAGCTAGTGCAGTTGAATTATCTCCTGCTGTTTGTGTTGTAGCAATAGTGCCTGTTGGCAATGTAGGTGTTCCTGTAAAAGTTGGTGAAGCTAATGGTGCATAGGCAGTTCCTGTATATGCATTGGCGCCTAATGTGCCGCCACTACCAATATTTAAGGTTGAACCATCGGTACCTGTTAATGTCAAAGTATTGCTTGCAGTAAATGTTTTGCCTGCGCCTAAAGTAAGTATACCTGTACCTGTTGTAATAGTGTTTCCATTAATACTTGTGGCAGTTGCTGCGCCTAAAGATGGTGTAACAAGCGTGGGGCTTGTAGAATAGACTAAATTAGTTGATGTCGTCCCTGTTGTTCCGGTAGCTGCATTTAAATAATTAAGTTGCGTACCTATAGTTGTTACTGATGTTGCCCCCAATGTAAAAGGCGTTGGGATTGTTAACGTTCCCGTAAAAGTAGGTGAAGCTAAAGGCGCATAGGCAGTTCCTGTATATGCATTGGCTCCTAATGTGCCGCCACTACCAATATTTAAGGTTGAACCATCGGTACCTGTTAATGTCAAAGTATTGCTTGCAGTAAATGTTTTGCCTGCGCCTAAAGTAAGTATACCTGTACCTGTTGTAATAGTGTTTCCATTAATACTTGTGGCAGTTGCTGCGCCTAAAGATGGTGTAACAAGCGTGGGGCTTGTAGAATAGACTAAATTAGTTGATGTCGTCCCTGTTGTTCCGGTAGCTGCATTTAAATAATTAAGTTGCGTACCTGTAGTTGTTACTGATGTTGCCCCCAATGTAAAAGGCGTTGGGATTGTCACTGTTCCTGTAAAAACAGGAGAAGATAATGAAGATAAATTATTCCATGATGTACCATCATAGAAACTTAACCCACCACCTGATGATGTTGAATTATAAATGAATAACCCGAAAGCAGGGGAAGCGATGCTGCCCGGCACAAGCCGTGGCAACAATAATCCTCTTGAAGCCGATTGAAGGTCTAAAACTGCACTGGCATCACAGGTTGGAGTTGGGTTTGTTGTATTGATTGCCACCTGGGCAAAAGATTTTTGGCCGTAAAGCATCAAAAGAAGAACCACTAAAAACAACACTGAAGGAGTGATTCCTGCATGCCGAACAAACTGCCTCCTTCTATTATTTGATGCTGTGGTTTGTATTGAACCCGAATGTGCCTTAAGTATTTTCATAAGTTTATGTTTTAATGTCTTCAATAAAAGCATTATTGCCCCCTAAACTCCCTTTTATTTTGAGCAGGTGGTAAAAAAATATTAGTATTTGTTTTTAAATACCTTACCCTCAAGTACAAATATTAATTACTATTGGTATTTCTACGTTTAAACCCAAATTCAAGTTACGACAATTATTATTAATTGTTCCGATATGTCTCTTTTGCAAAGATATTTTTTTAAAACAATAAAACCATTCATTATCAAATTTTTGAACGTTTTTTGTAAACATTGTTTCAACAAAACAAAATTTTATAATTAAATATCCTAAGCATTTTTATCTCTTTCTATACATAAGACAACACCAATCAAGAATCTAAAATAAATAATAAAAATGTTACCCCCAACTACTAATATCGAGTATCGAACTTCTAACAACTAAATTCAAGCAATATTACATGTTTTAACGCATATCTGGTTAGATAGTTTTTAGAAACCTAATACTTTTTTACTAAAATGGCAATTTCATTGATGAATAAACAAAAAGAAGTGATTAAAGTTTAAAGTGAGAAGATTGATGATGTGCTGATGGGCTAATGGGACCGATGTGCCAATGTGCTGATGTGCTAATGTGCTGATGTGCCAATGTGCTGACGTGCCAATGTGCTAATGTGCTAATGTGCTGATGTGCTAAAGTACCATTTTGCTGATGAGTTCAATGTCGCCTGCGTGCTATCCGGGTGTTTGGCGGCAAGGCAATAAAAATAGGCCAGGCAACTTTTGACTAAAATTTGTATCATTGTTGAGATAAACAAGATGTTATGAGAAAGAACTTAATTATAAATAGAATAAGCAAATCGATTCATGCTAATGATCCTGAAGCTGATGCATTTTTATTTGGTTCACGTGCCCGAGGTGACAACAGAAAAGATTCGGATTGGGATATTCTTATTTTAATTGATGGCAATAAAGTTACAAATGAGATAGAGGATAATTTTAGAGATGATTTATACAATATAGAATTGGAATCGGGATAAATAATATCGACTTTTATTTATTCAAAAGAATATTGAAAAAGCAGTTTAGTTTATTCTCCTTTATATAAAAATGTTATTAAGGATGGTATTAAGTTATGATTATTGATAACCGTAATGATTATATAAAATACAGATTTAATAGAGCAATTGAATCATTTGACGAGGCATTGATTTTAGCGGATAATAAACGATGGAATACTGTTGTTAATAGATTATATTATTCCTGTTTCTATGCAGTGATAGCTTTATTGCTCAAAAATAATATTGTGACAACAACTCATGACGGAGCCAGAACCCAATTTGGATTAAATTTCATCAAAACTGGGAAGATTTGAAAATTTGAAAATGCGCTAATTTGTTAATGTGCTAATTTTCCAATTTGCTGATGAATTTTACTCGCCTGCTTGCTATCCGGGTGGAGATTATGGATGGAACGGGTTAAGGTGGGATCAATAGAAATTTCTGTTGAGCAAGTTTTTTTAGCATGAATGTGGATTCTGGCGTCTTGGCCTGTGGGAGGATGTCCACGGATGGTGCGAACCTGAATCTGCCTGGCTTTAGTTAGCGATGGACTGTGCGACAAAGGCAGATGAGGGTTGGCATCCGTGGTGATCTTTCTTTTGCAACTTTTCTTTGCATGGCAGGCAAAGAAAAGTTGAGAGTTAATAAATTCTTTTAAAAATTTTCTTTATTAAAAGTCATAGCTCCCCAACATTTCCGTTTAATCCTTAATGTTCTCCTAAATATCATTAATTCGGGGTAAGAAAAGATGTTTAGTACTAAAGTCCAATATATAAAATTAATGATTAACTTTAGGCTTAAGCCTTGGGCTATGCACACATCTTTTCATTCCTTATATTTCGCCCCGGCAGGGCAGTATATTTGTAGAACCTAAAATCCGCAAGTCTTTTTCGTTTACCCTGTCTGACTTCGACTTCGCTCAGTCTGACGTCACCCTGAGCGAAGTCGAAGGGTTATCATTATCAATAGCATAACAAACAACTCGCGGATTTAAGGTAGAAGTATAATTTTCTCCTACACTTCTGATCCCGTAGGGATGTAATATACATGTTAGCTGCCGCTTAATACCAGGTTCGAGCACTTCTACTAAATATTTTGTAACTTTACATCAAAATTATGACTATGACAACTTTGGAGCTGAGAAATAGAGTCATTGGTAAGATTAATCAGATTAATGACGATGAAATTTTGACTGAGGTATATAAATTATTAGATAACTCATTTGATGATTCAGAAATTTACATGTTATCAGATAAAATATAAAGTAAAGGTAGAGAAAGGGTAGAGAAAGCCTGAAATTATTATATCTTATCCAAAGCCTAAATATAAATCTGGTTAAATGAACTACTCCGCAGCAAGCGGATGGGGTATCCGTAGTCTGCCTATAAAAAAAAATTGGATATTATTTTGTTCAATTTGAAAATTGAGAGATAAAAGTAAAATACTGCTAACAATCAAATTTTTAATAATAGCCACGAATGCATGAATAATTTATTCGTGCATTCGTGGCCATTTCATTTGATCCATATTTTCGCCGCTAGCGGTGGGGAATTTACCCAATGAGATTAAACTCTTGTTCTTTTAGATTGTACTTCAGTTTTTTATGGCAGGTTCTAACTAATCCGGTTAATATGCATTTGAAACCTCCGGGAATTACGCATCACTTTTACTATATTTACCACTCAAGGTACACACACCGGCTCACACATAATGCAGGGTTCAGCGTTATTCGGGCGGTAAAGCCCGCTGGCAAGTTTTGTGTCGGCAAATAGGTTCGCAAGCACGAATTCCTTAGCCGCGACTGTTTTGGATGCAATGTGATTTGGATTCCAGCTTGATTTTAAGTATTTTTACATGAAAAAAACAACAATGGAATATAATAAATATATAGTTCGAAATCCTGAAATAATGCTTGGCAAACCTATTATTAGAGGTACCAGGATTTCCGTAGAGCTGATAATGAGAAAACTTGCTGGTGGATTCACTATTGAAAATTTAATTACAAACTACCCTCATATTAATAAAGATCAGATATTTGCTGCATTTGAATATGCTGCTGATTTAATTGCAAATGAAGAAGTTTTTGAAGTAGCATGATAATTTTTGATGAAAATGTTGAAGAATATTGGATTCAACTTATAAAAGCCAAAGAATAAGAATATTTTTCGATTCGTGAAAATTGTTCTGGAATTTCAGATACTGAAGTTATTGATATTGTTCGAAAACAAAATGGACTACTAATTACTGAAGACAAAGATTTTGGAGAATTACTATTCTCGCATGGAATTGAGAAAGTATCAGTTTTATTTATGAGATATTATCAACCTCAATACAACCAAATTGAAAAATACTTCTTAAAATGTATTTCAGATTATTTAAATAATCAGGAAGTATGTTTCATTACCATAACAAAAAACAAAATAAGAAATAGAAAAATGTAAACACTGCAATCAATAAATAGGACTTTATGCGGCACGAAGTGCCAACAACTAACATCCTGCGTTTTATGACATGGAGCCGTGCGGATTTACGAAGCGATTTCCTATCATTTCAAGCCGACTTTTTTACGAGTCACAAACCTTTGAAAACCTCTGAAACCAGCATGTACTATATGCGTGGCGGTAGTGTTTTATTTGTATCTTATTGAAATTTCCAAATGACCTCCAAGTCCAGAATTAATAATCCTTTGTAATGTAGAAAATCGAATATCTTTTAAATCTTTCTCCAATTTTGAAATATAAAATTTATTTGTCCATAGAAATATTTTGCGAAAAAATACACGAATGTGAAAGATAAGATACTAAAAAGGTGGCATGTTTTAATAAGAATTCTTTTCCAGAAAAAACCCGAAGGGTTGTAATAATTATAGAACAAAATAATATTTTTTACGAAACCCTGAAAGGGTTGAATGTTTTAATAAAAAACTTATTCGGAAAAAATCGAATGATTGAGTGCAAAATGATTAAAATATATCACCCTTTCAGGGTTTAATGTTTTTTGTGTTTCATTTATCTATATATATTTCAACCCGTTGGGATTAATTCAAAGTCAGACATTATAACATCGAAAATTCTGAAAATGTATTCTTCTATATCCATGCAACCTCCATGAATATAGAATTTATTTTAAAGGACCAAGCACAAAAGGAAATAAAAATAGTTCGAAGAACGAGAGCAACTGCATAGAGGTTAGTAGGCAGATTTTGTGCGAGACCGGCAACTAAATCAATAACAATTTGATCAGTCGCAACATGCTATTAAATAGCTATTTAAATAAATTATATTAGTATGAAGCAAATAAAATAAATAAAGTCCGGTAAGACAACTAATTGTTGTTGTTGTTGTTTGAAGCTTTACCGTCAACAACTAATAACCAATAACCAGGCACTATGCACTAACGCTTTCGGCTATTTTTCGTAAGGGCTTGCGAAGTGTATCTATATTCATCGACACAAAACCTGCCAACGGGAACTGAACTTACTAAACTTCTGAAACCCTTATTAAATATGAGCTGTTGTTAGCGTCTGGAGTTTTTTTCTTTTATTTTCGTCTCGATTAATTCAATTAGTTTACCGACTGGTTCAAAATATGGTTCTACTTTATCCTTTGAAAAGTCAAATAGATCATCGTAGTCACCTTTTTGTCGCCATGTAAATAGTTGGGAATAAATCTTGCCATATTCTTTATCAATCAAGTTAGTCTTGATAAAATATTCAGAGAAATTTGATTTTGCACCGTTGTGAGTTGTTGGATTTAAATCAGAATCTATCAATAAAGCCATAATTGCGTAGTAAGTTGCATAATAAAGTCTATTTATTGTAGAATTCCATTTTTGTCTATCAGCAAGAATTCGTGCATCATCTAAAGTATCTTTAGCACGAAATAATCTGTAACTAATTAAATCCTCTTTACTTCCCTTCATTTTATCCTAAGTCCCTCTCTTTTAATATTGGCATATAAAGGAGTAATTGAATGGTTTGTATCCCAATCATTTTTAGTATAAATCAAAGGAGAAATCACCTCCCCAGTTTCTAACTCAATTTCATAAAAATCATTCATGAAATTTGTTTCAAAATCAAAAGTTATGTTTTTCGAATTTAATAAAATCAACAAATCCCAATCAGACATTTTTCGAGCAGTTCCTCTTGCTCTAGAACCATATAAATATATTTCCGAGTTTGGAGCAGTTTTGTCAACTACATCTACAATTCGTTTTAATATTTTTTCCCTTTTTCTCATATAACAAAGGTAATATTCCTAGAAGAAATATGCTTGCGGACTCATTTTTTCTCTTGGCACCAACAACCAACAACCTTTTACAAACTTTTTACTTCACTCACCAGTTTCTGCAACGTGGCTTTGGCATCACCAAATAACATCCTGGTCTTGTCGTTATAAAACAAATTATTTTCGATTGCAGCATATCCCTTACCCATCCCACGTTTCATTACTATTATATTTTTCGCTTCGTGTGCTTTTATGATGGGCATCCCGAAAATAGGGCTTGAAGGATCGTCCATGGCTGCAGGGTTTACAACATCGTTGGCGCCGATAATTACACAAACATCCACATTGGGCATGTTGGGGTTTATTTCGTCCATTTCGATAAGCTTTTCGTATGACACATCGGCCTCGGCCAGTAATACATTCATGTGCCCGGGCATACGGCCAGCGACAGGATGTATTGCATAACTTACTTCAACCCCTTTTTCTTCAAGTATCTTTTCCAATTCATGGCATAAATGCTGTGCCTGTGCAACTGCCAAACCATAGCCCGGTACTATTACAACTTTCTTGGAATAGGATAGCAAAACCGATGCATCGCTCAGGGTAATTTCCTTTATATTACCTGTAACTTCAATACCAACTCCGCCACCGCCTCCAAAAACTCCCACAACAACATTCAACAGCGACCTGTTCATGGCTTTGCACATTAGTACCGTAAGAATAGTACCGGCAGAACCTACCAGAATCCCACCTGTAAGCATCGCCTGGTTATGATATAGAAAACCGCCTGTAGCAGCTGCCACACCGGTAAAAGAATTAAGCAAAGAAATAACCACCGGCATATCGGCGCCTCCAATCGGCATAACAAACAAAACGCCATAAAGCAAGGCAATAGCCATTAATGTATAAACAAACACCATAGCAGTTGCCGGATTTATAATTCCCAACGACATTATAAATGAAACAGAAGCAATGATCACAACCAGTATTCCTATATTGACAAACCGCATTGCTTTGACGCGCAAATCGCCGATGTTGCCATTCAGTTTTCCGAAAGCAATCATACTGCCGGCAAACGATACAGAACCTATTACCAGGCCAACCAGCAAATCGAGTACTTCGCCCGAGAACATGCTAATTGTGCCTGCATCGTGTGCCAGGTGTGGAAATTCCATTAGTGCAATAAGCGCGGCACATGCCCCTCCCATTCCATTGAACAGGGATACCAATTGCGGCATTGCCGTCATACGTACTTTTCGGGCAACTGTCCAACCTATTGACGTGCCAATTGCAATTGCCAATATAATATAAGGTATGTTACCTATATGTTTTCCATCTTTGGTATGAAATAAAATGGTTGTCAATATTGCCAATCCCATTCCAAATGCAGCCCACAAGTTGCCTTTCCGGGCAGTCTCGGGATGGCTTAACATTTTTAAACCGAAAATGAACAATACCGAAGCAATAATATAACTGATCTCGAGAATGTAATTTTCCATAATATATTAACTAAGAAGCCCCCTAATTCCCCCAAAGGGGGATTAAAAGACAAGGTTTAACTTTAAAGTATTAAAATATTCCACTTTTTATTACATAATAGCCCTCCCTTTGGGAGGGTTGTGTGGGCTTTTTTTTATTATTTTTTCTTTTTAAACATATCCAGCATCCGGTCGGTTACAACAAACCCACCCACTACATTTAAAGTACCCAGGACAACAGCAATAAACCCTATGATCATTGCGGAAATAGTAACTGCATGTCCCATGACTATAATTGCCCCGATAATTACAACCCCGTGAATTGCATTGGCGCCTGACATCAGAGGCGTATGAAGTACCGCCGGTACGTGCGAGATCACTTCAATACCCAAAAATATCGACAGGATGACTATAAATATCGGTTCTTTATAAGTGTAGATGAATTGTAATATTTGTTCCATAAATAATATATTAAGAGCCCCACCCCGACCCTCCCCGAAGTGGAGGGAGAAAGAAAGCACTGATTAAACTTATAGTAAATTATTTTTTTCAATTTTTAAATGCGTCTAAATTATTTTTAGCCTTTTAGTTCTGCCTTTTAAGTGATAATATTTATAGTTTCATTTTATTTTCCTTCTCCCTCTCTTTCGGAGAGGGTCGGGGTGAGGCTTTTGTACCTTTCGTTAATAATCTGTCCATCTTTTGTAATACAAGTCCCTTTGACCAATTCATCAGAAAAGTTAAGCTCAAAATTGCCTTCTTTATTGACAATTATTTTCAGGAAATTAATAAGGTTATTTCCAAACATTTTGCTAGCATCGAAAGGCATATCTGAAGGATAATCTGACTTCCCGATAATAGTAACTAAATTGTGCTGAATTGCTTTTCCGTTTTCAGTTATTTCACAATTTCCACCTGTCGAAGCAGCCAGGTCAATAACAATTGAGCCGGGACGCATTTCTTCAACTGTAGCTTTTGTCAATAACAAAGGGGCTTTTTTCCCCGGAATTTGTGCTGTGCAAAGAACAACGTCAGAAATTTTGGCATGATCGTGGATTAGCTGGCGCTGTTTCTGTTTAAATTCTTCCGTTTGTTCAACAGCATAACCGCCGGCAGAAACTTCTTCTTTCGCACCCTCAACTTCAATAAATTTTCCCCCAAGGCTTTTCACTTCTTCTTTAACAGCCGAGCGAACATCGAATACTTCAACCACCGCCCCGAGCTTTCGAGCAACTGCAATTGCCTGAAGCCCGGCTACCCCTGCACCCAGGATTAACAATTTAGCAGGTTTTACAGTACCGGCAGCCGACATAAACATTGGAAAAAACCGAGGCAATCTCAAAGCAGCATCCAATACAGCTTTATAGCCGGCTATAGTTGCCATGGAAGATAAAATATCCATTGCCTGCCCGCGTGTTGTGCGTGGAATAAAATCGAGACTAAAACCGGATACTCCATTTTTGGCAATAATTTCAATTGCCTGCTGGTTCAGTACCGGGTTCAACCCTCCGAGGAGTATTTGTTTTGGCCTCATTTTCCCTAATACTTCTTCGGAAGGCAGGTTTATACAAGCTAAAAGATCGGTAGTGCGAATTACTTCGTCCCGCGAACCTGTTTTTGCACCGGCAGTTAAATAACCCTCATCCGGAGCAGATGCATTCAATCCGCAATTGCTCTCGACAATAACATTCAGATTTAGTTTCTTGAGTATTATTACATGTTCGGGAAGGAAAGCAACGCGGTTTTCACCAGCCGATTCTTTTAATATTCCAACAGTCATTATTTTACTCGAATATATCTTTGTTAAACACCTAATAATATATATGTTGATTCTCGTAGAACATCTATTTTAAATTTGCTTCGCAAAGCCCTTCGGGATCCTTGTATTTTTTATAAACATTGTTCATGGATGTTTCTAATCACTTAAAATTCGGTAACAAAAATATACTTTTTCTATATACCTAAAAACTTCTTTAAAACATTTCATTAAACGCATTGTTATTAAAAGGAGGCGGGAGACTGGAGAAAGGAGGCAGGATACTGGATACTGGAGGCTGGAGGCTGGAAGATGAATGATGAATGTTTTACAGTTTCTTAGCCTCAGTGCTTATATGTTCAATCTTACGTTCTTTAAGCCCCTTTGGGGTTTGGGGCAGATATTTTAAACGCAAAGCCACAAAGCCGCGAAGATTGTAATTTTTTTCTTTGCGTCTTATGGCCATAGCGTTTAAAGTATTGTGGCATGAGTTCTATTATAAGTCATATTAAAAAGTTTACTAACTTTGATTAAAAACAAACGGAAATTTTAGATGGATACATTATCGTACCTGGGAAACGGAGAGATTGAACCGGTTGAAAACCTTTACAAACAGTATTTGCAAAATCCTGATTCGGTAGATAGGGAATGGCAGCGATTTTTCCAGGGGTTTGAATTTGCAAGGAAAAACTATAATGGCGATTCTGTAAAACCGGAGAAAGTCGACAAAGAATTCAAGGTACTAAGCCTGATAGATGAATACCGCAAAAGAGGGCATTTTTTCACCAAAACAAACCCGGTCCGGACGCGCAGAAAATATTACCCGACACTGGATATTGAAAATTTCGGTCTGGGTGTAAAAGATTTGGACACTGTTTTTCAGGCAGGATCAGAAGTTGGTATTGGGGCAGCCCCGTTAAAGGATATTATCGAACGCCTTAATAAAACGTATTGCCAGAGCATCGGTGCTGAATTAATGTATATCAGGGTACCTGAAAAAGTAAGCTGGTTATTAAAAAAAATGGAAGGGGCACTGCAATACCCCTAAATTCCCAGTTGAACAGAAAAAGCTTATATTAAAACACCTCATACAAGCTGCAGATTTTGAGCAGTTCATTCATAATAAATTTGTAGGACAAAAACGCTTTTCGCTTGAAGGCAGTGAAACGCTTATACCTGCCCTTCACAATATCATTGATCTAGGTGTCCAGCTTGGTATTGAAGAATTCATTATTGGAATGGCGCACAGGGGAAGGCTTAATGTACTGGCTAATATTCTTGAAAAACCCCATCAGAACATATTTAAAGAATTCAATGCTAACAAATACGAAGAAAATATTGTTTTTGGCGATGTCAAGTACCACCTGGGCTGGGACAATGAGATAACAACAGGCAACAATAAAACAGTAAAATTAAAAATGGCGCCAAACCCTTCTCATCTTGAAGCAGTTGGGCCGGTGACACAAGGTATTGCGTTTGCAAGGATTAAACATGCTTATAACAACGATGTTAACAGACTTTGTCCGATATTAATTCATGGTGATGCTGCTATGGCAGCACAAGGTGTTGTTTACGAAGTAATCCAATTGGCCGATCTTGAAGGTTACCATACAGGGGGCACAATTCATTTGGTAATCAACAACCAGGTTGGCTTCACAACAAATTATCTCGAAGCCCGTTCAAGCGTATATTGTACTGATGTAGCTAAAGTCACCAAGTCGCCGGTTTTCCATATTAATGGCGATGATGTGGAAGCCGTAGTTTTAGCAGTTCAGCTTGCAATGGAATACAGGCAGACATTTCATTCCGATGTATTGATCGATATACTGAGTTATAGAAAGTATGGCCATAACGAAGGCGATGAACCTCGTTTTACCCAACCACTTCTTTATAAAGCCATCGAAAAGCACCCAAACCCAAGGGATATCTACGGTAAATTACTCATCGAACAGGGAATTTATTCTGAAGATGATATTAAAAAAATTAAAGAAGAATTTGATAATCTGCTGGAAAACGAATTTGAGGAATCAAAAAAAATAGATCGGTTACAGATCAAACAATTCCTGGAAAAGATTTGGACAGGGTTCAGGTATTCTAAAGATGAAGATTTTATATTATCTCCTGAAACAGGGATATCAAAAACAGTATTACTTAAATTGGCAGACACTATAAACTATCTTCCAAAAGATAAAAAATTTTTTTCTAAAACACTAAAGTTGGTCGAGGATAGAAAAAAACTAATTAGCAATGGAAAAGCAGACTGGGCTTTGGCCGAACAACTTGCCTTCGGTTCGCTTGTATCGGAAGGATATTCAGTACGTGTAAGCGGGCAGGACAGTATGCGCGGCACTTTCGCACACAGACATGCAGGCCATGTTATTGAAGATACCGACCAGAAATTTTTTCCTTTAAAGCAATTAAATAATGAAAAAGCAGATTTCACAATATTAAATTCACCTTTGTCAGAATATGGTGTACTGGGCTTTGAGTACGGTTACTCGATGACAACGCCAAACGGCCTGAATATATGGGAAGCCCAGTTTGGCGACTTCCATAATGTAGCCCAGGTAATAATCGATCAATACATTAGTTCGGCTGAAGAAAAATGGGGTTCATGAACGGTATCACACTTTTATTGCCCCATGGGTTCGAAGGCCAGGGACCGGAACATTCGAGTGCCCGGATTGAGCGCTTTCTTACACTTGCCGTCAACAACAACATGCAAATTGTAAACTGTTCAACACCCGCAAACTTTTTTCATGTCCTGCGGCGCCAGTTAAAAAGGGACTTTCGTATACCATTGGTAGTATTTACACCAAAAAGTTTGCTGCGCCATCCAAAGGCTGTTTCATCTCTCGAAGAGTTAGAATCTGGAAAGTTCCATGAAGTTATCGACGATGAAAATGTCGATGAAAACGAAGTGCGCCGCCTGGTTTTCTGTTCAGGAAAAATTTATTATGATTTACTTCAGAAGAAAGAAGAGTTTAATGCCCGCGACATTGCCCTTGTGAGGGTAGAACAATTGCATCCGTTTCCTAAAGATCAAATTGAGAATATTATTAATAAATATAAGAAAACGCTGATTAAGCTTTGGGTACAGGAAGAACCTGAAAACATGGGCCATGGATGTATGTAAATTATAATTTGAAAGAGCATCATTTGGTACATGTTTCCCGTCAGCCAAGTGCAAGTCCGGCAGTAGGCCTGAACGAACTGCACAAACTTGAACAAAGTGAAATTATTTCAAAAGTTTTCCGTCATTGCGATTGCGAGCGTAAAGAGAAATATTGTGGGTTGCAGTGTGTGGTCGGAAAATCGCATGTTGAAATTTTAAAACAGCATAATTATTTAAATAACAATGTGCTGATATGCTGATGTGCTGATGTACAAAGACAAATTTCAAATATGCAATTGACCTCACCCCAACCCTCTCCAATTGGAGAGGGAGTTTCCCCTTCTCCTTTTGGAGAAACCCGAAGGGTTCGTCAAAGCCAACGGGTTAGGGGATGAGGTCTCCTGAAGCAAATTATAATACTAATAACTAATACCTAAAGCCGAACACCTAAACCCGAACAACATGATAGAAGTTAAAATACCCCGGCCCGGAGAAAGCATCAACGAAGTTGTCCTTTCAAAATGGTTTGTTGAAGATGGATCGTTTGTAAACAAAAACCAGGAATTAGGCGAAATAGAATCGGATAAAGCAACATTGCCTCTTATCGCTCCCGAAAGTGGTAAATTAGCTATCATAATTAAGGTAGAAACAACCATAGAAGTCGGTGTAGTGGCTTGTACAATCGACAACACGGCGAAACCGGAAAAATCAAAAGAAGCAGCGGCCACTTCAGTTTTAAATTTGAAAGTAGATAAAACAGTAATTAGCCAGAATCCAGTTCAAAAAATTGAAGAAGTAAAACCTGCGCATATACCAACAACCAAAGTAAAAGTTACACCAGTTGCCAAAAAGATGATGCAGGATAATAACCTGTCGGTTAATGATATCATTGAGGGACTGAAGCGTATTGGAAAAGAAGAAGTGGAAGCTGTAATTAATTTAAAAAACACATCAGGGCAAACCGATTCAAGTAAGAAAACATCCGTGTCGCGCGATGTAATGCGTGAGCCGATGTCGCAATTGCGCAAGAAACTTAGCAGACGACTGGTTGCAGTGAAAAATGAAACTGCCATGCTCACTACT
>CAVSGB010000016.1:0-8546 GCA_963726845.1 uncultured Bacteroidota bacterium
TATTTGGGAATTAGACTCATTAACTGTAAATAGTTTACTTGAATTTTATGATTTTTTGAGTATTGATAAATTACAGCTAAATCATGCCTATGAGACAACAAATAATTATTTATTTTTTGGATTTCCATGGAGAAAAACTCATTATAATCCAATAAAACAAAAATTAAAAGTAATTCCTTATAAATTTTTAACATGTTGTTCAGATGACAAAGTATATAGTCTTTTAAAAGTCAACCCAATAAGTAATCTAATTTTTGAATGTAAACAAAGAGCAATAATTGATATTAAAACAGGTAAATATAAACGAATTGGTAATCTTGAAGGGATAAGCGGCTGTGGTATTTGGTATTTACCAAAATTATACACTTCTCAAACCGAAATTGATGATTGTCATTTGATAGGTATAATATTTAAACAAGATTTGCATAAAAATCATCTTATTGCAATTAAGATTGATTTTGTACTTTTAATTTTGATGGATAATTTTAAAATATAAAGGCACTAAAGCTAACAACGGCTCATATTTCATAAGGGTTTCAGAGGTATTGCAAGTTCATTTCCCGTAGGCAAGTTTTGTGCCGGGGGATAAAGACGCACTTCGAAAACCCTTACGAAACATAGCCGAACCGTTAGCCACCAGTTTGAGTTAAAAAACATTCCGTAAGTTCTAAATAGATAAAATAAACACTGAGCATTTATGAAAAAATTATGGCGAAAAATTATTAAGTCAAAAAAAATTTACCCTTTGGTAAGGTTAATGGAGCTAACAATAATAATTGTAACCATAAGTATTACTTCTTATAAATTGAGAGATATTATTCAAGGGACAATATTTTCATTTGGAGCATTAATAATTTTAATGGTTTTAATCGGTTTTGTTTATTTTCTTTTAGTATTAAAGGAATTTTCTAAGAAGACAAAAAAGAGACTTAATTTAAATCGAATTGTTGTATTAATATATATTATAGTATTTTGTTTTAGTTTATTTGCTGGTATCGCAGTATTTAAGAACAATAAGCCTTTAGCGATAATTCCTAAATTACCAAATGGGACTATAGGCCTGAGAAGTTATGGTTGTAAGGCTATTTTTAAAAAAATAGAAATATCATTTTTGGATTCAAATAATATTTGGCAGATGATTCCCCCACAAGTTACAAATGATTCAAACAACTGGAAACGAGCATTTAAAATCTATAATGATTCAATCAACTGGAAACATGTTGGAGATACAATTAGCTCATGTCGTTATTCAAATCCTAATAAAACTACATTAGCTATTACATTGAATAATTCTGGTGTAAAATTTAATACATCAAATTTAGATGTTGCAAAATATTTTAAAGGTGCTCAATATTTTAAAGTAAATACAATTATAACCGTAACCTCAAGTTATGATAAATTTTCAGATATTCAGATTTGTATGAATGTTACTATAAAAAGCGACAATAAAGAAAGTGAAGAATTATATTTAGGATTATCACTACCTGTTAAAGACGTATATAATGCTAAATTTTGGATACCTGCATTAGAATGGATATCTGGAAATGAATATGGAGACCCAGTTTCTAAATTAACTAAAAATGGTATTAATGATTATTTAACTTGTGGGACAGATTATAATTTTATAGGAGTCTCATTTTATAATTCTGCTCGACTTCTTATAAAAAATACTAATGGGCCATCAATTATTTGTGAAAGTAAATTTGAATCAAGCAAATGATTAAAGAAAAATAACAACCGGTGGCTAACACCGGCTCACAGCCAAAGCGGGTTTCAGAAGGTTAGCAAGCGTTAGTGCCCGCATGTAGGCATTTGTGCCAGCGGACAGGGACGCATACACGCAATCCCGCACTGGCAGTAGCCGCGAACGTTGGCGGTAATGCAATTCACCATCTTTCATCAATACAAATTTAGGAAAAGAGCGTAAAAATTAATAAATTTGTAATATGAAAAAATATACAAATAGAGGGATTGACATAGAAATTGATGAGTTGACAAACTCAATTAAAAATGTTTTCTCAGGTGATAGTTTTCCGACTGATATTACCTTGATTACAAAGTCAGATATAAATTCAATTACTAAAAAGAATGATTGGCTATTTGATTGGAAATTAGAACTAAAGTATCCAGAGAGAGATGTATTTAAGCTGACAATAGTAAATAATCAATCGATAATACAAGGATTGATTAGTTTAGAAATTAAATCTGACCACGTATTCATGCACCTTATTGAGAGTGCACTTTTTAATAAAGGGAAAACTAAAATTTATTCTGGAGTGCCTGGAAATTTAGTTGCTTTCGCCTGTAAATTATCATTTCAAAGAGGCCACGAAGGCAATGTAGCTTTTATTTCAAAAACTCAACTTATCAGCCATTATGAGCAAAGTTTAGGTGCTGTTCATTTTGGAAACAGATTAATGATTATTGACACAAACGCAGCTTTGAACTTAATTAATAAGTATTTTACTAATACTATATGATGTTATGAAAACTAAAAAGATAGAATTGGACGTTGATTTTATTGGGTCACAACCGTCAACTCTGACAAAGGAAGAAGAACAAGCTATTAGCAACTATATTCTTACACATAAAATAAAATTGTTACGAACGAACTCAAAAGTTAAGGTGAACGCTTGATTATAAATGCACATACCGCCAACAACGGCTCACAGCCAATGCGGGTTTCAGAAGGTTTTCAAGCGTCAGCGCACGCATATGGGCATATGTGCCAGCGGACAGGAACGCAAGCGCGTAATCCCGCACTGTCAGTAGCCGCGAACGTTGGCAGCCATAAAATTTACTCTAATGAAGGATTTTGAATTTGAAAATATATATTATTTTGTTGATATTATTGATAAGTCTGTACGCTCTGATAACGAAATCGAATCAGAATTTAGTGGATATGATGACAAGCAATTTATAACTTCAGCAACCAAATTTAACAAATCAACTTTACTTCATATTTTTATAGTAAATAAACTCATGCAATATTATCGTATTAATATCCATGATAATTGTGATATTCTTTGTGATGATGATGATTGGTTGAATAGCATTGAGGATTTGTTTGCAAAATATAATATCAAGATTGAATTATTTACAGAGAAATATCCAAACCCCGATATAATTTCTGATTTAGATAAAAAATTAAAAGAATGGTTTGATAAAAATGAGGATAAATTTATTGACTTATTTAATAAGATTGCAGATGACATTTTTTATATTTTATTTGCTAATCGAGGATTTTTAAAGGATTTTAATATTATTGTTTCTAAAGAGATTCAAAACAACATTGTGATACCAGAGGAATTTAAAAATGAACAAGGTAAATTAAAAGAGTAGATATTCCAATTTGGGTAAAAAATGCAATATTTCTTCGTGATAAAGGTCGATGTATAAAATGTTCAAAGGATTTAACAGGCTTGATTAATTCTGAGGCCAAGTTACATTATGATCATATTGTGCCATTAAATAAGTTTGGAGCAAATGACCCAACAAACATTCAATTATTATGTGTAGATTGCAATTTGCAAAAATCTGATAAAATTATTGAGACTACAAATATATACTCTCCATGGTGGAAAGATTAATAAATTACGGCTGCCAACATCGGCTCATATTTCATAAGGTTTCAGAGGTTTTGCAAGTTCAGTTCCCGTAGGCAAGTTTTGTGCCGGGGGATAAAGATGCACTTCGCAAACCCTTACGAAACATAGCCGCAAGCGTTAGGCACAAAATATTCAAAAATCAAAATTTATAGTCATGAAACAATTTTTTAAAATTATGAGCATTATCTTTTTAGGATTATGTTTAATTAGCTGTAAAAAAGATAAGGTAGATTTTCCTACAACAAGTTTTAAAACTATTATATCATTAACAAGTGATTATAGAATAATTGAAGTATCAAATTTTTCTGGTTTAACTTTAAATTATAATATTAAATTTTCATATTCATCAACTAATGTAATAATGACAGAAACTGATAGTGTTAATAAAGTTTCTAGAAAGAAAGTATATTTCCTTAATTCTAATGGATTAGCAGATACCTGTATTGATAGTATTTTTGTAGAATCTAGTCAAACATTTGTTAATTTCATAATATTTAAATATGATAATAAAGGTTATATGATCGAAGCAAAAACAATCGCAACGAGTTTTTATAATGATTCTTCTAGTTTAACATACGAAATATTGAATGGAAATATAGATGATATATTATTAAACACTTTTAATTCACAACATTCAATATATATGCCGGAGATGTATGTTACAGAATATGATTATTATTCATTAATAAATAAAATAAATATTTTTTCTTTTATGGGAGAATTTAATGGTAAAAAGAATATCAACTTAACAAAATCTTATTACTCTATGGAGCAGAAAGCACCTTCAACTCAGCCACCAGTGAGTAAATACTCATATGTTTTAGATAAGAATGGTTTAGTAATTGAAATGGACGAAATAAGAAAATTAAGTTATAATGTGGCTAGCCAAAGTTCAAGTTATGAGAAACGTATTACAAAATATGAATATAAATTTCAATAAACTATTCTGTGCCTAACAACGGCTATATACCATCCGGGGTTCAGAGGTTTGCGATTGTCGGTGCTTTCTGTTACTTTTATGTCGGGGGATAGAGACGCAGTTCTAAAACCCGGCCGGTACATAGCCGCAACCGTTAATAGCACATTTTAAGCCACTTCTAAAATAGAGAGTATTTTTTGATATTATTAATATCCCAAATTGGGAAATGCTGATTTCTTATTGTACATTTGTGCAATGAGAGTAATTGCATTTAGAACATTAAGAGAATTTTATGAAAAATCAGAGTATTCAGATTCTGAGATTTCCATACGTTCATGGTATCATGATGCAAAGACTGCTGATTGGAGAAATTCGAATGAGCTTAAACAACAATATGTAAATGCAAGTATTGTAGGAGAAGGAAGAGTTGTATTTAATATTAAAGGCAATGCATATAGATTAGTAGTTGCAATTGATTATGAGTTCCAAGTAATTTTTATTCGATTTATTGGTACTCACAAACAATATGATAAAATTGATGCTAAAACTATTTGATAATGAATATTAAACCGATAAAAACAGAACAGGATTACAATAATTCAATCAAAAGGATTGAGAAATTGTGGGGTGCGAAAAGAGATACATTTGAAGGTGATGAGCTTGACTTACTTGTTACAATTGTTGAGTCATACGAGATGAAACATTACCCAATTCCAACTCCAAACCCAATTGAGGCAATTAAATTTAGGATGGAGCAAATGGGCATAACAAAAGCTGAAATGGTAAAATATCTTGGTAGCCAAAGTCGGGTAAGTGAAATTCTAAATAGACAAAGGAAGTTGACACTCAAAATGGTTAAATCTTTGTACAAAGGTCTTAAAATACCTGCTGAGATTTTATTAGCATGATTGATAAAATAAAACGTGCTATAACATCGGCTCACCAAACCATGCTGGGTTCAGAGGTTTCGCAAGCGCATTGCACGCGGGCATCGGTTTTGCTTGTGGACAGGGACGCGCACCGCACACCCGCACGGTTGGTAGCCGCAAGCGTTACCTGCAAGCAAACACTTCGACAAATTATCAGTAAAATGATATGAAAAACAAAGAGACAAATATGCCATCGCACAAAAGCAGAGAATGGCAGCCCATCCCTGCAAGCCTCGCTTCGCTGCCATACACTGCTTTTCGTTGCCACCGCATGGTATTGTGGATATTTTAGTGATAATTTGACGAAATGAAAATAATTTAAAATAAAACCCATGAAAACAAAATCAACCATCTTTTTAGCAATCGTATTTTCCTTAACAATAAATGCGCAAAAATGGACAACCTATAATACTGCCAATACTTCAAAACAATTATGCAATAATATGGTCGATGCAATTGCTGTTGATCTTGATGGATCTTTATGGTTTGGGACTTCATACGGGGTATCGAAATATGATGGCACTAATTGGACAAACTACACTACAACAAACGGTTTGGCCGACAATTGGGTTAACGCTATAGCTATTGATGCCGATGGCAATAAATGGGTTGGTACTCATAATGGGATATCAAAATTTGATGGCGTGAATTGGACAAACTACACAACAATCAATACAATCAATGGTTTGGCTGATAATTACATTCTTGCCATTGTAATAGATGCTCAAGGCAATAAATGGTTTGGAACTGTTGGCGGTGTTTCGAAATTTGATGGTACGAATTGGAAAACCTATACTACTACCAATGGGTTGGCTAATAATTCTGTCCATGCAATTTCTATAGATGCCTTAGATAATAAATGGTTTGGAACTCAAGGCGGGGTATCAAAATTTGATGGCAACACTTGGACAACCTACAATACTACAAATGGGTTGGCTAATAATTATGTCATTGCTATTGCCATAGATTCCAAGGGGAATAAATGGTTTGGAACTGGTGGCGGTGTTTCTAAATTTGATGGTACGAATTGGTCAACCTACACTACTACCAATGGGTTGGCTAATAATTCTGTCCGTGCCATTGCCATAGATACCCAAGGAAATAAATGGTTTGGAACAGGTTCATATAGTACTTTAACTTCTTCTTATATTGGTGGTGTATCGAAATTTAATGATACTAATTGGACAAACTACTCTACTACAGATGGCTTGGCGAATAATGGGGTTTTCGCAATTACAATAGATTCCAAAGGTAATAAATGGTTTGCTACTTATGGAGGTGGGGTATCTAAATTTGATGATGTGAATTGGAAAACTTATGCTACAACTGAAGGTTTAGGCAGCAATGGGGTTTTTAGCATTGCCATAGATTCCCAGGGCAATAAGTGGTTTGGTACAGGAAACTATAATGGAGGAAAACCAGGCGTGTCAAAATTTGATAGCACAAATTGGTCAAACTATAATATAACCATTGGTTTGAATGATAATGTCTGTGCCATTGTAATGGATGTCCAAGGAAATAAATGGTTTGGTACTCAAGGTGGTGGTGTCTCGAAATTTGATGGTGTAAATTGGACTAACTATACTACTAAAAATGGTTTAACTAATGATACAGTATATTCTATTGCCATAGATTCCAAGGGGAATAAATGGTTTGGTACTCAAGGTGGTGGAATATCAAAATTTGATGGCACGAATTGGACAAATTACATTATAAAAATCAAGAATAATACATTGGCCAATAATAGAGTCCATGCCATTGCCATAGATACCCAAGGCAATAAATGGTTTGGTACTTATTTAGGTGGGGTATGGAAATTTGATGACACGAATTGGACAAATTACACAACAATCAATGGTTTGGCTAATGGTGAAGTCCTTGCCATTGCAATAGATGCCCAAGGCAATAAATGGTTTGCAACATATGGAGGCGGGATATCGAAATTTGATGGCACGAATTGGACTACCTACACAACAACCAATGGTTTAGCTTATAATTATTCCACTAGCATTGTCATAGATGCCCAAGGAAACAAATGGTTCGGGACGCATAATGGGGTATCAAAATTCGATGGCAAAAATTGGACAACTTACACTTTAGGCAGTAAAAGCAATGGTTTAACTATTAATGAGATTAGTGCCATTGCAATAGATTCCCTTGGTATTAAATGGTTTGGAACTTCTGAAGGTGTATTGAAATTTGACGATAGAATCTTAACCATATCTGCAACCTCATTGAACTTACCAGCTACAGCTAATAGTACTGCAGCCTTTGGTATAACCTCAAATATTAGATGGAATGTTAGCAGTACCCAGTCTTGGTTAACTGTAAGCAAAAAATTAGGTTTCAATAATGATATAATAACCGTAACTGTATCAGCAAATCCTTCTACCAGCCACCGAACTGCAACAATAACTGTTTCAGACATCACTGGTATTTTATCAAAAACTATAACGATAAAACAGTTCGGTTACCCAACTATGTCAGTTTCTACAGACTCTTTAAATGTAGCTGCTACAGATAATAGCAAAGCAATCTTTGATGTAAATTCAAATATAATTTGGAATATTAGCAGCAACCAAACGTGGTTAACAATAAATAAAATTTCGGGTTCTGATAGTGCTACAATAACTATTACAGCATCAGCCAATCCTGCCATCAGCTTACGAGCAGCAACAGTAACTGTTTCAGGCATTGGGGTTACATCAAAAACTATAACTGTAAGACAGGCCGGATCTACTACAGGTATTATAGATATTTCAGATTCATATTTTCAACTTTATCCCTTACCTGTAATTGACAAAATGATAATTTCATTTTCAAAACCGCTTTCTCAAACGAATATTTTAATCTATTCTTTAAGTGGGATAGAGATTTACCATTCAAAAATTAATAAGAATATTACTGAAGTGGACATGAGTAGATATGGTTCAGGGTTTTACTTCATTAAAATAGTCACGATGAATAATGGTATTTTAACAAAGAAAATTATAAAACAATAAAATTAAAGTCATATATTTTTCTGGATATCTCGGTCACTATAAAATATAAAATAGTTTTTCTTATGGAACTTGAGAATCACAAGACCTA
>CAVSGB010000017.1:0-11503 GCA_963726845.1 uncultured Bacteroidota bacterium
GGCATTCAGCATTTGTGGCAGATTTACAGCTTTGGAAATCCCCGTAAAAGCATCAAATGTAACCTGGGTTGGCATATTCATTTTTCCTTCTTTGGTAGTTACCAAAATAACCCCGTTGGCTGCACGAGCACCATATATTGCAGATGATGCAGCATCTTTAAGGACATCGATACTTTCAATCTCCGAGGGGCTTAAGAAATCAATATTCCCAACCACGACACCATCCACAACATAGAGAGGTGCAGAATTTCCAATTGTCCCAATCCCGCGAATATTTACTTTTGTTCCTGCCCCTGGAACACCACTATTTTGTTCAATGCTAACACCAGGACTAATCCCTTTAATGCATCCATAGCAGTATTCGTCCTTAATGATTGAATTTGGCTCCTCCCAGGTTAAGTGTTGCACCGGTGTTTAATAACTTTTTCTGAACACCATAACCAACCACCACAACTTCATCAACTTGTTTTAATTCTTCTTTTAAAGTTATGTTTATGTTATTTTGATTGCCAACTTGAACTTCCTGGCTGGCATAGCCTAAATAAGAATAGGATAAAACAGTATTGTCCCCGGGGATTTTAATACTGTATTTTCCGTTTACATCGGTAAGTGTTCCATTTGTTGTACCCTTAATAATTATGTTAACACCTGGTAAAGGAATGTCGTCTTTATCAGTAACTAAACCTGTTACGTTTCGTTCCTGGGCAAATGCCACGAAAAAAATAAAAATAGAAACAAATAGGCTGAGTAATTTTCTAAAGTCATTACAATGTTGCATTGTATTAAGATTTTTTTGTTTCATATTATAGATAGTTTAATATTTGATTAATTATTTAAAAATTAAATAAGAAAGTGCTGAATCCATGATATAAAAAAAATTATACATTTTAAATTATTTAAGTTATTCTGAACCTAAAAGCAACCAATGTTCCAAATGGGTTTATTTACAAATTTATAATACATTCAAATTTAATGTAAAAAAAATTGTGGAACAAATTATATGACAATAAAAGGTCAATTAATTATATACTAATTATTTACAAAGAATTAAAATCAAATTTTGGAATTGACATATCAAATTTATACCTATAATTTCAGTATAAAGTATTTGATAATTCCATCAGTATTATAAATAATTTTCCCAACTGGGGACTTTCAATTCTTTCAATTTTTTGGTTAATTGAAATACCTTTAATCCGCAGGTTTGAGGTTAATTGGCTGAAAGTCACGGGGTAACTAAATTTTTTTCATTCATTTAAATTATTGAACTTTAATAAGTCACCCCGTGACTTGCGGATTTTAGGAAATAAAATATAATTATTTCAACAAATAAAAAAGAATATACCCGGAACGATACTGTTAAATTTCGTGTTTTAATTAAAAATACTGGAGAATATGATGGCGCTGAAGTTATACAATTATATGTTACGGATAAAATATGTTCAATGCCACGCCCGATAAAAGAACTCAAAGGATTTGAAAAAGTCGGACTTAAAAAAGGCGAACAAAAATTTGTAGATTTCGTATTATGCAAAGAAGCTTTTTCATATTATAACCCGCAATGCATAGTTGGTTTCTCGAACCTGGTGAGTTCGAAATTGGAATTGGAAATTCTTCGGCAAATGTGGTTCAGAAAATTTCAATCGTAATAAAATAAATCAAAGTTGAAAATCTTGTAATTAACAATAATCTTAATAATTAAAATAAATTTAGATGAAAAGAATTTTTCTTGTAATAGTAAGCGTACTGATCAATATAAGTGTATTTGGTCAAATAACTGCAAAGCAGGCTATTGTTAAAATGGGGAGAGGAATTAATATTGGAAATTCTTTAGACGCATATCCAACTGAAATTTCATGGGGTAATCCTTTAATTCAGAAATATTATTTCGATGATTTTGCTAATGCAGGGTTTTCTTGCATAAGAATCCCGATAACCTGGAAGGGCCATGTACAAAAAAACACTCCATATACCATTAATCCTGCATGGATGGCCAGAGTTGATACTGTCGTGACCTGGGGTTTAAATAAAGGATTGTTTATAATAATAAATTTACATCATGAAGTGGGTTTCAAAGCTATTGATACAATGAAGAATCTGACTGCAAAAGCTGATACCATTGCAAAATATGATAGTATATGGAGCCAGATATCAACTCATTTTAAAAATAAATCAGATCATTTATTGTTTGAAATTCTTAATGAGCCTTATCCTATGTCTCAAACTATGGTTGATAGCTTTAATTCGAATGCTTATAGAATTATTCGTAAAACCAATCCAACGCGGGTGATAATATTCTCTGGTAATGTATATTCAAATTCAGACCAGCTTGTAGTTGCCAAAATACCTAATCCTAAAGATTCATATTTGATGGGTTATTACCATTCGTATGATCCATGGAGCTTTGCAGGACAGGGAATAGGAACTTATGGTAGTTCCAGCGATATTTCTACTACGATAGCAAAATTCAGTCAGGTAACAACCTGGTTCTGTCAAAAATAATATACCCGTTACACTAGATGAATTTGGGGCCTTAATAAGTTGCGATTATAATTCCAGGATGTTATATCTGGCAACTGTGGTTGAACAATCATTAAATTATAATATTGCCTATAATTATTGGGATGATAATGGCACATTCCAGGTTTATAACCGAAGCAAAAGGACATGGGATGATGCCAAAGATGTACTTATCCATTACAGTAAATTATCTCCCAACCAGTTGAAAATTGTACCAAATGATACCACTCTTACATTTACCTGGAGCAACCGGACTGCCTTAAATGATAGTATATTTATAGATCGAAGGATATCTGAATCAAGTTTTATGCCAATAGCTAAATTAAAATATAATACCACCCAGTTTCACGATTCAGCATTAAGCCGAAATACGGTATATTATTACAGAATACGTACACAGCTCAATGATACTATTGCATTATATTCTTACCCTGTTTCAATAAACGTAGCGCCACAATTAGGGACAAGAAAACCATATTTAGGCCAAACCATACCTGTTCCGGGAACCATCCAGGCTGAAGATTTTGATTTGGGAGGTCAGGGCGTAGCATATAATGATATTGCTACAACCAATCAGGGCGGAGCCTATAGGACTACTGAAAATGTAGGAATTGAAGCAAGACCAGACAGTGGTTATCAGTTAGATTATGTATCGGATGGAGAGTGGACATCTTATACAATTAACTGTACCCAAAAAGGATTATATAGAATTGATACTTATGCCGCTTCGCTAAATGGCGGAGGCACATATTATTTCAGAGTTGGGAAAGATTCTTCTAAAGCCATAACAGTTCCTAAAACTGGCGATTGGACAACATTGGCTGTTTCCAAAACTTATCAGTTTAACCTTGATACCGGTGCACAGGTATTGTATTTTATTATTGCGAAAGGAACGAGTAATCCATATAACATTGATAAATTTATTATTGTGCCCGATTCAAGTGCTGCTGTTAACATAATTTCTAAAAACCTGGACCAAATAATGCTTTACCCAAACCCGGCATCTTCAGAAGTTATTGTACAAAGTGTAAACAGCAATCAATTGCATCTTGACATCTTTGACATACTCGGGAATAAACTAATGACAGAAATTTTAACTAATGACAGAAATATTATATCTACCTATGGCTTGTCAAATGGACTTTATATTTTTGTGGTAACTTCAAAAAATACAACTACTGTTGAAAGGATTATTATTAGAAAATAAACGATATGTATTTAATTTTCATATCAATATTCGACTTTTGAAAATTATTTTTTGTTCTAATTTAGTCAATCTAATATTAATTTATTGGAATAAATTCTAATATTGATTGATAACAAATTTACCATTGTTGTCAAAATCGGGAAAACAAATAGGCATTGTTATTATTTATAAATAATAATTATTCTAAACAAAATCATATTTCCAGGGGTTTCGAATTAATAAGTCAATCATCAAATTAAAGACACGGATAATGAAATTAAAAATTAAAAAGAGTGGACTATTTTTAATTACGATTTGTGCAATAAATGTTTGTTTCAATATAACATGCACTGATAAAAAAAGTATTGTTTCGACCCATGGATTATTGAGAGTTTATAATGCACATGTTGTTGATAAAAACAATCAGCAATTAAGCCTTTTTGGAAATAGTATGTACTCGTCTAATACCTGTTGGGAAGGCGAAAAATTTTACAATGAAAGCGTTGTAAAGTGGTTAAAAACTGATTTTAAGGCTACAATAGTTAGGGTAGCGTTGGCAGTAGAAGAATCAGGCGGATACATTGACGATCCGGCGGGAAATTTGGCAAGAGTAAAAAAAGTAATAGAAGCGGGTATTGCTAATGGAATGTATGTCATAATCGATTTTCATAGCTTTAAAGCAGAAGATTACATTAACCAGTCAGTTGCTTTTTTCAGGGAAATGGCAACATTATATGGTAAATACGATAATGTAATGTACGAAATTTATAATGAACCGCTGAAAGTTTCATGGAGTGAAGTAGTAAAACCTTATGCAGAAAAAGTTATAGCGGCTATACGGGCAATTGACCCCGACAACCTGATAATTGTTGGTTCGCCGTACTGGTCACAAAAAGTTGTTGAAGCAGCCAACGATCCTATTAATGATAAAAATGTGGCATACACTCTTCATTTCTATGCTGGTTCACACGGTCAATGGTTAAGAGACGATGCCACCCTTGCCATGCAAAAAGGGATAGCCCTGTTTGTAACAGAATGGGGTACCAGCGATGCTTCCGGAAACGGAGGGTTTAATCCCGCTACCACAGAAGAATGGCTGGATTACTGCAAAACCAATAATCTCAGTATGTGCAATTGGGCTGTTAACGATAAAGATCAAACCGTTTCAATACTTAAGCCGGGAGCTAATCCAATGGGAAATTGGACTTCTGCCGATTATACACAATCAGGCACTTATGTGCGTGAAAAAATGAGAAATTGGAATAAATCCAATAAATAGAAATCACAAAACATAATTATAATCAATATTTAATTGCAAACTCTTTTACCTGATATTAAATAGTAACAATTATTATATAGAATATGATAGAATTAAAAGGCAAAAATGCATTGGTAACAGGTTCGGGCCGTGGCATTGGACAACAGATAGCACAAGGATTAGCAAAATTAGGTTGTAATGTAATAGTACACGGGCGAACAAAAGAAAGTTGCACTACAACACTTCAGCTTTTACAAAAATATAGCGTAAAAAGTTGTGGTGTTTATGGCGAATTGTCTGACGAAAATCAGGTTAATCAGTTGATTAAGCAAGTGCAAAACTTAAATATCAGGGTTGACATTTTATATAACAATGCAGCTATAATGACACCTTATCATGAAGACTATTGGAAGCATAGTTGGGATGAATGGATGTTAAGCATGAAAGTCAATGTTTTTGCAATGTATAGTTTGTGTGGTGCATTTATTCCAGCAATGATAAAAAACGGTTTTGGACGAGTAATAAACCTTACTTCAGGTATAAAAAACCAGCCTGAACTTGCACCTTATGGTGCATCAAAATGGGCAGTTAATAAACTAACCGATGATATTGCTGTAAAACTCGTTGGTACCGGGGTTAGAATAAATACCCTTGATCCGGGTTGGTTACGTACCGATTTAGGTGGTGAAAAGGCAGAACATCCTGTAGAAGCTGTTTTGCCAGGGGCTCTTGCTCCAGCGCTAATTGATGATAATGGGCCAAATGGTGAATTTTTCTCAGCAATTAACCACTACCTTGATTTGTAGTATTGACAATTTAATCTCATTGGGTAAATTCCCCGCCGCTAGCGGCGAAAATATGGATCAAATGAAATGGCCACGAATGCACGAATAATTTATTCGTGCATTCGTGGCTATTATTAGAAATTTGATTGTTAGCAGTATTTTACTTTTATCTCTCAAATTTTCAAATTGAACAAAATAATATCCAAAAGTTTATTTTTAGGCAGACTACGGATACCCTGTCCGCTTGCGGCGAGGTAGTTCATTTTAAGTAACGGTTGAGAATTTCTTCAAATTGATAATTTTTTCTTAATATTGAAAAAGAAATAGAAATTTTGAATAAAATGAAAAATACAATCCCTCTTAGTTATATTTTGGATGTTGATGATGAAAAATGTGTAAATTGTCACAAATGTATAGCAGTTTGTCCCATAAAATATTGCAACGATGGGAGCGGTACAACAGTTAAAGTAATTAACGATATGTGCTTAGGCTGCGGAACATGCATTAAGGCATGTACGCATGATGCCCGCAATTATCGTGATGATATGCAGAAATTTCTGGATGCCATCGCCAATAAAACAAAAATAGTTGCTATAGTAGCCCCAGCTATTGCTTCAAATTTTCCTGATCAGTATTTGAAAATTAACTCGCTTTTGAAAGAATTAGGTATAGAAGCCATTTTCGATGTAAGTTTTGGTGCTGAACTAACTATAAAATCATATGTCGATCATATTGTAAATAATAAACCAAAGGCTGTTATTTCGCAACCATGTCCTGCAATTGTTACATATATTCAAATTTACAAGCCAGAACTTATAAAATATTTAGCACCCAATGATAGCCCAATGATGCATATGATGAAGATGATTCGTAAATATTATACCCAATATTCCAATCATAAAATTGTAGTTATTTCACCATGTGTAGCAAAACGCAGAGAATTTGATGAAGTTGGAATTGGCGATTATAATGTTACCATAAAGTCGCTTAAAGAATTTATGGATTTAAATAAAATTGATTTATCACACTATTCCGATACCGAATATGATAATCCACCTGCAGAACGTGCGGTAATATTTTCAACGCCTGGAGGACTTCTCCGAACTGCCGAACGGGAAGTGCCAACAATTGGACAAATTTCCCGAAAAATTGAAGGTGTTGAAACAATTTATCCATATTTGGAGAACCTTAATATACAAATTGAAAACGGTCGTGCACCTGTTCTTATTGATTGTCTGAATTGTCATGTTGGCTGTAATGGCGGTCCGGGAACACTTAATCATGACAAACACCCTGATGAGATAGAATTTCACATTGAAAAACGTAATCATGAAGCACAGAAAAAATATAAATCTCCAAAAGATGTAGATAAATCTCTCGACAAATATTGGAAACGGGAAACTTATTTACGAAAATATTAGAGACCTTTCATGTAATAATCAAATAGAAATACCTTCTGAAACTCAATTAAATAAATTGTATATTGAAATGCAAAAACTAAAAAAAGAGGATTTTTTTAATTGTGCTTTTTGTGGTTACAATACATGTGAACGAATGGCAATAGCAATTTTTAATGGGCTTAACAGAAAAGAAAACTGTTATCACTATAAATCCAATGTAATTGGTGATTTAGCCTCTAAAGTAAAAGGCACTTCCGACAATTTACAACTGCAGAGCGATAAGATTAAAACATTTATTATTCAAATGCAAAAGGTTACAAAGTTTTTAAAAGATGAATTCAATAACTTGTTAAAAATTGTAAATTCTAATGCAGGAAAATTAGATGACTTTGATAAAATAGTCAATAGTATTTCATTAACGGCACGCAAAACAAATATTTTGGCACTAAATGCAGCTATTGAGGCAGCCCGTGCAGGAGAATCAGGCCGGGGATTTTCAGTTGTAGCCAATGAAGTGAAACATTTGGCTGAATCATCAGGCAGTGAAGCCGATAAAATAAAACCCTACCTGGAAGAGATAGCCATGCTTTTCACTGAAATAAAAACTAAAATAAACGGTGCATCTTCTAAATTTGAATCATCTTCTAAATTAAACATAGAAATGAGCGAAAGCTTAGAATCCATTTCAAATATGATAGTTGACCTTAATGAAAAAACTGGTTTATTTGTTAAGGAAACAAACAGTATTTTAAATGAATAATTTGTTGTGTTGATGCTCGCAAATGTTCCTGAAAGAATAATGAATTAGTAAATGATGGATCAAAAGGAATAGTTGAGGGAAGAACTTTAGAAACATACTTGAGTGTTTTGACTTCTAAGAAGCCCCAAACCCCTAAAGGGGCTTAAATACTGGTATTAAAAAAATCCCCTTTAGGGGATTTAGGTGCTACATAAGGGAATGATTAATGTTTAATTTATATTTAATATTTATCCCCCAACTATTCCACTTGATCCTAAATGATCAGCCATTTTAATCGTCTTTGATTAAATAATATAACCCCATAGTAGAAAAATGAAGAAATTTCGTGCCATGAGGTTAGTAAATATTTTACAACAAATGAAAATAAATTGCAAGTTCAACTTATTATCTTAAGCTTCCTTTTTTTCTTCTTTTGTTTCACATTTTCCTTCTTTGTCATCACAACACTTCTTGCAGCAGCAAAGTTTGGATATTATAAACAATGCAATTGCTAATAAGAGGAAACTGTTGGCAGCTTCAAATAAATTTACACGATTATGCATATGGCAACATGTGGCAGTCATAGCTGCAGGCTTTGAACAACATGGATGATGTTTGCAGCAACCAGAATCAGTTTTAGCAACAGCAGTGGCACACTTTTGTTGATGTTTGCAAACAGTAGTGTCAGTCTTAGCAACAGCAGCGGTACACTTTTGCTGATGTTTGCAATTAGCAGAATCAGTTTTAGCAACAGCAGTAGCACAACTTGGATGATGTTTGCAACAAGCAGTGTCAGTTTTAGCAGAAGCAGTCGTACAACTTTGGTGGCAACAAGCACCGATACAAGCCCAAATAATTAATATTGCCCCAACAAGTGTTGAAGCATATCCAATCCAACGAAAGATTTTACTCATAATGGTAATTTTTATAAAGTTTTAACTCGGTATAAAGATAGAACAGATTATCGCTTGAAATGTTTAAAATTAGTTAAGATATTAATGTTTTTTGAGCCTGAATCAGTATATCCTAAAATCCGCAAGTCACGGGGTGACTTATTAAAGTTCAATAATTTAAATGAATGAAATTTTTTTTAGTCACCCCGTGACTTTCAGCCAATTAACCTCAAACCTGCGGATTTAAGGTATATCTTTATTTTATCATTTTTTTTTAGCCAAATAAAACTATTTTTTCAAGTTAAGAACTTTAACTAATACAGTCATCAGATCGTTCATTTGGATTGGTTTAACCAAATAATCAATAATTCCCAATTTCAAAAATTCGTTTTTTTCATTTTCAAATGCATATGCAGTTTGTGCTACGATTGGAATTTCCGGTTTAAGTTTTTTTATTTGGATCGTTGCTTCAAACCCATCCATCACCGGCATTTTAAGTGTCATCAAAATAACATCGACACTAATTTGTTGTACAAATTCAATTGCTTCTTTCCCATTCCTGGCATGCACAATTGTAGCATTTGTTTTAGCGAGGTACACTTTTAACAACCTGAAATTGTTTGCCTCATCCTCGGCTATTAATATTTTTATTCCGGATAAGTCAGGGATTTTTAATTTAATTTGGGCTTTTGGTGCTTGCTGTTGCATTTCAATTTGAAATAAAGCCGGATGGGTAAAATAAAATGTAGTCCCTTTTTCCAATTCTGATTCGTACCAGATTGTTCCTCCCCAAAGTTCGACAAGACTTTTACAAATTGCGAGCCCAAGTCCTGTCCCGCTGTATATTTGATCTTTACTTTCGACTTTTTGAAAACGTTCAAATATTGTATTCCCTATATTTGGACTAATACCAATTCCCGTATCCTTTACAAAAAAGGTTATCTGCTCATTGACTTCTTTCACACCAAATTCAATTTTTCCTGATGGCGTAAATTTTATAGCATTCTGAATCAGGTTATTAATTACCTGCTTTAACCTTAATTTATCCGTATCCAAAACAAAATCATCAGGTATTTTGTTAAGGATTAACTTTAAAACCAAATGATTATTTTCAGTTTCGGGTTTAAAATTTTCAAATATTTCTTTTAACAGCGAT
The DNA here is from genome assembly GCA_963726845.1 of uncultured Bacteroidota bacterium. Classification (GTDB taxonomy): domain Bacteria; phylum Bacteroidota; class Bacteroidia; order Bacteroidales; family DTGW01; genus CAVSGB01. Next base: position 9,938 of record CAVSGB010000017.1, read on the forward strand.
GGCAGTTGGATAAACAGTGGATTAAGTATAATCTGGTTTGCCTGGATTTTTGATAAGTCCAAAATATCATTGATCAAATCCATAAGGTTGTCACCATTACTGATGATAATTTCTATAATATCCTCTTTTTCTTTTTCAGATAAAGTATGGTCACGAAGAATTGATGAAAACCCGATTATGGCATTCATCGGAGTACGTATTTCGTGCGACATGTTTGCCAAAAATGCGCTCTTCAGACTGTCTGATTCTTCTGCCTTGAGTTTAGCTAATTCAAGCTCATGGGTGCCTCTCTTCGACCAGGGATTCCAGTTTATAGCGATGTTTGTCAAGTTCCTCGTGTTGTTCGGTTATTTCCTGTTTTTGTTCTACCAGGACTCTGTTTGTTTCTTCAAGCGCATCCTTTTGTGACATCAATTCTTCCTTCTGAAGATATATTTCTTCTTGTTTTTCTTCCAGGAGCACGTTGCTATCTTCAAGTTCTTTAGTGCGCTCTTTAACCAGATATGTTAGCTCTTGTTGTTGTTTTCTATAAAAAGCCAACCTTAAATAAAAAATTATATATATAATCAATATCAGAATCAATATCAGTAAAGTCCGGAACCACCAGGTTTTCCACCAGGGAGGTAAAATTATTATTTTGATGCTTGTTCCTGCTTCGTTCCATACCCCATCGTTATTGCTGGCCCTGACCCTGAAAGAATATTCACCCGGTTCGAGGTTAGTGTAGGTTGCATCCCTTTTGTTCCCAACATAGTTCCATTCTTTTTCAAACCCATCCATGATATACGCATATTGGTTTTTCCCGGGTTGAACATAATTTAGGGCCACAAATTCAAATGAAAATACCGAGTGGTAATATTGAAGCTTAATTTCTTTGGTTTCACTTATTTGTGAAGTTAATATTGATCCGTTTTTTCCAATTGGCACTGACTTATTGAAGATTTTGAAATCTGTTATAAACACGGGTGGTTTAAAAACATTGTCTTTAATGCTATCAGGATAGAACATTGTAATGCCTTTATTACTTCCAAAATACATTTCACCATTTTCTCCTTTGACACAAGTATTTGGTGAAAATTCTTCTGATACCAGGCCATCATTAGAATCGTAATTTCTAAATTTTGAACTAAGAACATTAAATTTAGAAAGCCCTTTATTGGTGCTTAACCAGATATTATTGTGATTGTCTTCTAATATTCCTTTAATAACGTTGTTTGGTAATCCATCTTTGAGAAGGTAGGCTTTAAATGTATTTTTTTTCTTGTCATACACGTTTAACCCTTCTTCTGTGCCGATCCATAAATTTGATTTAGAGTCCTCCAATAAGCATATTACAAAACTATTGCTGAGGCTGCAACTGTCATGAGGTATATTTTGATAGTTTGTAAATGACTTTTTATCTTTGTTCAGCTTGCTTAACCCGTTTGGTGTACCAACCCATATTGTACCTTCCTTATCGCAAAGCACCACGAAAGGCCAGTCATCTGCAAGGGTGTTCTGATGGTTGTTTGGATCGCATCTGTAATGGCAAAATATTTTATTTTTGTAATCAAATCTGTCAATACC
>CAVSGB010000018.1:0-8314 GCA_963726845.1 uncultured Bacteroidota bacterium
TTCTTCATGGACACCGGGGACATTTCCCCCGGCTAATTTCCGTAGCTGCTCCTCCGGCATTTGCGCCTTGGCGGCTTTGCGTGATCAACGACGCCGACAGCATCCTGGCTCTATGATCGCTTTGAGCAGGGCCACAATTGCAGGCACACGACATTGAAAAGCAGGGTCGCCATGCCGGTCCGCCACAGCGTATCGCCAAGGTCCTTCCCGATGAAGCACGCGGCCGCCAACAAGGCGACCGTTTCCAAGCACAAACACAATAATTTGAAACTGTCTCATAATGTCCTTCGATTTTATGCCTGGTAACACAATCAAAACTGGGGCGGTTCTCCCGACACGCTGTTTGGCCTCTCCGCGATCTTCAGCATGACCATCGGAGGCTGAATAACGAAAACAGCGCGGTCAGAACCAGGGTCAAGAGCAAAACCCGGGCACAATATCCGTCCACCAGCAGGGGGCATCGAGAAGATGACCCGAATGTAAATCAAGCGGAGCCATCCAGTCGGTGGGTCTGCTGGCCGAAGACAAAAACTGCAACGGTAGCAAGGCCAACGATGTGAGGCTAAAGATTGCGAGCAAACCGTTGATGAATCGCTGACGCATGTATTTATTGTTCATGTTTTCTAAACTGTTGTTTTTGCATTTATGAGCATGCTCGGCATTTCACTTTTAAATGAAATTGCACGTTCAAATAGTTGGGATTCAGTGCTAATTTATTAAACATCCTCAGAAGTAAAATAAAAAAATCATTGCGCCAGAACCAGGAACAATTCGACTCTTCAGATGGAATGGATATTTCGCTTTGTATTTTTGACAGAAATTGCCATAAACTTCAGTTTGCAGGAGCCAACAATTCTTTATTTATCATTCGCAATAATGATATTATTGAATTAAAAGGCGATAAAATGCCAATTGGTGTATATGTTAATGATATCTACCCATTCAGGTACATAGAAATTGACTGGATTGATGACGATAAGTTTTATATGTCAACGGATGGTTATTTTGACCAGTTCGGAGGTGAAAAAAACAAAAAATTTATGGTAAGTCAGTTTAAACAATTGTTATTGATTATTCAAAACGAAAGTTTTGCAAGTCAACGCAAAAAGCTTGATGATGCAATTAAAAACTGGCAGGGAAAGGACAACATCCAAATCGATGATATATGCGTGATAGGTTTTAAAGCATAGGACAACACCAAAACTATTAGTAGTACAAAAATATTATTGGGTTTTCTATATCCATAATGAGGTAAAAATAGCTATTAGACATTCTTAAAGTTCAAATCTTGAAATTTAGAATAATTATAAATAACTATACTATACCCTATATTTTATGTGTTTATATAATTTATTATATATATTTTATGTCATTTACCCCCTTTTTTATTAATATAAAATAAATTATTTATATATTTTTGTTTATATACTTCAAAATAATTTATAATTTTACACCATATTTTAAATTGAATTACAAACTCAAAATTTATAATATGAAGAAAATTGAAGCAATTATCCGCAAATCGAAATTCGAAGATGTAAAAAAATCTTTGCATGATGTCGATATCGATTTCTTTACGTATTGGGACACTACGGGTGTAGGAAAATCTACTGAAAAAATGATTTTCCGCGGAAAATCTTATGACACAAGTAAGATTAACAGAACAACATTGTCTATTGTTGTTCGCGACCAGAACCTTGAAAAAACCGTAAATGCTATCACTCAATCAGCCCGGACAGGAGAAATGGGCGATGGAAAAATTTTCATTTCTGATATTCTGGAAGTTTACAGGATCAGGAATGGGGAAAAAGGCCCTGAAGCGCTTTTTCTTAAAGGTGAAGAGTAATAGCAATGTTCTTTTATGGTCAAACTTCTTTAATCAATTCAAAATGAAAACACGAAATTTAAAGTTTTTAAATATTATATTATTACTAATAATAGGTATTGTTATTGGTACGGTTGTTTCCGCTCAGGAAACTTCAAAAATAAATTCAATTGACACAGTTAAAATTGCTGCTACCACGGCAGTTACAACAATTTCTCCAAAAGTAGATTCCGGTGACACTGCCTGGATGATTGTAGCTACTGCACTTGTAATGTTAATGACCATACCGGGCTTGGCATTATTTTATGGAGGCTTGGTGCGCCGTAAAAACGTATTGAACGTTTTGATGCAATGCTTCATTCTAACAGCAGTGATTAGTATTGAATGGGTTGTTATAGGTTATAGTGAAGCATTCGGATCTTCAAAGGGTGGTCTTGCTCCCTTTATCGGTGGCTTTGATTGGGCCTTTTTAAAAGGGATAAAGATTACAGATTTAAGCCCTTACTTTATTTCACATTCGCAACCAACGGTAACCGGAGGCACAATCGGTACTATTCCACATATTGTCTTTATTTTATTTCAATGTATGTTTGCTGTGATTACACCAGCATTAATTATAGGTGCATTTGCCGAACGAATTAAATTCAAAGGGTTTCTCATTTTTTCTGTATTATGGGCACTGCTCGTCTATAATCCGATTGCACATTGGGTTTGGTCTGCCGATGGCTGGTTGGCAAAATTAGGTGCCCTCGATTTTGCAGGTGGAACAGTAGTTCATATAAATGCTGGTATTGCTGCAATTGTAACGGCTTTGATGATAGGTAAACGTAGATATTACGAAGGTCATCCAACCCCTCCTCACAATATAACATTGGTAGTGATCGGCGCTGCCTTGTTGTGGTTTGGTTGGTTTGGTTTCAATGCAGGCAGTGGTTTAGCTGCCGACGGCTTGGCTGCAAGCGCCTTCCTGGTAACACACCTTGCTACTGCAACTGCAGCTTTTACATGGGTATTATTAGACTGGATATTCAACAAAAAACCGACCGTAGTGGGTATTTGTACAGGTGCTGTGGCTGGTTTGGTTGCAATAACACCAGCAGCCGGATTTGTAGATGTAACGGGAGCCCTGGCAATTGGCGTATTGGTATCAGTTTTCTGTTTTATTATGGTCGGCGTGGTAAAAATAAAATTAGGTTACGATGATTCGTTAGATGCATTTGGCGTTCATGGAATAGGTGGTATTATTGGTGCATTGGCTACCGGATTATTTGCCACTGCTTCAGTACAGAGCGCATATAGTGGCGTATTTTATGGAAATCCCGGCCAGTTTAAAATACAGTTAATTGCTGTATTAACTACAATTGTTTACTCCGGGGTTATAACTGCTTTCTTATTCTGGATTGTAAATAAAATAGTCGGAATTCGGGCATCAGTTGACGAAGAAACAGCCGGTCTCGATATAACGCAACATGAAGAAATAGCATATACCGAAGCTGAATAATTTTTGAACCTTGATTCTTCCAGATAGAAACTCTACACCGGGTTTCTCATGATCGGGGCAGTTTAACGACTGTCCCGATTTTTTTCATATTATTGACAATAACCGACCAATATTAAATTCCATTAATTATGCGAATTAAGGGTTGTTATTTATTAATAGCCACCAGCTTAAGCTGGAGTGAGAATTTGAGAAAATTATTGGCTTTAGCCAAAATTGAACTTTAAACAATTTAGGCTAAAGCCCTATTTACGGTGAATTCAAATCCATTGTCTAAAGCCAATGGCTATTTAACTCTTAATTCGCATGAATTATTATGAACTATTTTAAATTAACAAGAATTAAATTAGAATTAATTCAAATAGTAACCATCCTTCAAAAGATTCTTTCAATTTATTATTTATAATGTTTGTTATTTTAAAAAATATAATATTTTTGCCACCGGTGTAGATTTTCAAGTTAATTCTTATTAATATACTATCAGAAAGAATCATAGGTATGAAAAAAAAGCTATTTGTTTTATTATTGATGGGTATTTTTATATTGTACCCCTTTGTTTATTCATTTGGACAAAACCCATCTGTTAGCCAAACTATAAGCCAGGGCAATGATCATACTGCAATAAGTCTGGGAAATACGGCCTGGATGATGATTGCTTCGGCATTGGTACTGTTAATGACTATTCCAGGTTTTGCTTTATTCTATGGCGGCCTTGTACGCCGAAAAAACATTCTCAATATTTTAATGCAATGCTTTATTATGGTTGCAATAATAAGTGTAGAATGGGTTATTGTCGGGTATAGTTTGACATTTGGAAGCTGTAAAGGAATACTGGCTCCTTTTACAGGTGGGTTCGACTGGGCTTTTCTTAAAGGGATCAATGTTTCCGATGCAAGTCCTTATGCAGTTACTATGCCGGACCAGCGCATCCCTCATATAGTTTTTATATTGTTTCAGTGCATGTTTGCTGTCATTACACCGGCATTGATAATAGGTGCATTTGCCGAACGAATTAAATTCAAAGGTTTTGTAATTTTTTCAATATTTTGGGCATTGTTTGTTTACAACCCGGTTGCACACTGGATTTGGTCTGCAGATGGATGGCTTAATAAAATGGGAGTTTTGGATTTTGCCGGTGGGATAGTTGTTCATATAACTGCTGGTATATCAGCACTCGTCATGGCATTGGCAATCGGTTGGAGACGATATTATGACAATGCCCCTACCCCGCCGCATAATATTCCATTTGTTGTAGTCGGGGCAGGATTACTTTGGGTTGGCTGGTTTGGATTTAATGCCGGAAGTGGCCTAGCTGCCGATGGTGTTGCGGCAAATGCTTTTCTTGTAACTCATATAGCTGCTTCAATGGCTGCACTTACCTGGGTATTATTAGATTGGGCTTTCAATAAAAAACCTACTACGGTTGGTATCTGTACAGGCGCTATTGCCGGGCTGGCAGCAATAACGCCAACAGCAGGATTTGTGAACCGTTAAAGCTGCTTTAATTATCAGTATTATTGCTTCAGCGCTTTGTTTTGTTATGGTTGGTAAAGTAAAAATAAAATTAGGTTATGACGATTCTTTAGATGCATTTGGCGTTCACGGTATAGCAGGTATCGTAGGTTCTGTTTTAGTTGGTGTTTTTGCAACTCCTTTAGTTCAGCCTGCATACCAGGGAGCTTTATATGGCAATATTCATCAGTTATGGGTCCAGTTAATAGCAGTTGGCGTAACAATATTGTATACCGGTATTTTAACTTACTTAATTTATTTAGTAGTTGAAAAAACTGTTGGACTTCGTGCTAACGCAACTGAAGAAACTGAAGGTTTGGATATAACACAACATGAGGAAATAGCATATACTGAAGCAGAATAATATTGATAATCACTTTCAATATACATAAAAAATAAAATTTAAGCAAGGATTTATAAAATCCTTGCTTTTTTTTATACCCCCGATATTTTTTGCAATTTATTGTTTTAAGATTTAATTATTTTGAATTGGGGGATATATTCACTATACTTGAAATTATAATTAAGCTGTTTTTAATGGCACACCCTATGATATTTTTCACATATCATATTGTAAATCAAACATTAAGTTTAAAGTAAAAAACCGTTTGTTTAAAAAAATGTTTTATTTTTACAAAATTGAAAATAAGATTAACTTAATTATTATTAATATTTATGAAGAAAATTGAAGCCATTATCCGTAAATCGAAATTTGAAGATGTGAAGGCAGCTTTGCATGCTGTGGATATAGAATTTTTTACTTTTTGGGATGTAACAGGTGTCGGCAAAGAAACTGAAGGTCATATATACCGTGGAGCAGTTTACGAAGCAAACCGGATTCAGCGAAGGATATTATCCATCACGGTTCGCGACCAAAATGCACAGAAAACGATTGATGCAATAATCAGATCAGCCCAAACCGGCATAATTGGTGATGGAAAGATTTTCATTTCTGATGTTGAGGATGTAATTCGAATCCGTACAGGTGAAAAAGCCCGGAAGCTCTTTATTTGAAAGAAGATGAACCGGTATTAAAAAATTAAAATCTGATTTTAATATTACTAAAAAAAATAAGCGATGAAATTACACATCGCTTATTTTTTTAACACTACAATTTATTTAATTATCTTTTCCAGCTTATTTACTGTCCTTGCAATTTCTGAATCACTTATTGAATAATTTTCAAGTTTACCAGAAAAATATTGGTCATAAGCAGCAAGATCTATCAGTCCGTGTCCGGAAAGATTAAAAAGAATTGTCTTTGATTTTCCTTCAGCTTTGGCAATATTTGCTTCACGTATTGCAATTGCAATTGCGTGATTTGATTCCGGAGCCGGAATAATACCTTCCAGTCTCGAAAAGTTTACGCCTGCTTCAAATGTTTCAATTTGACCTACCGATTGGGCTTCAATTAATTTATCCTTCAGCAATTGGCTTACTATTGCCCCGGCGCCATGATAACGCAAACCACCGGCATGAATTTTTGCAGGTTTGAATTCATGGCCTAAGGTATACATTGGGATCAAAGGAGTATAACCAACTGCATCGCCAAAATCGTATTGGAAAGTACCACGGGTCAATTTAGGACAACAATCGGGTTCAACTGCAATTATCCGGGTTTTCTTTCCATCAATAAAATTATGACGAAGAAATGGAAAAGAAATCCCTCCAAAATTAGAACCACCTCCAAAACAACCGATTACCATATCGGGATAGTCCCCGGTTTTCTCCAGTTGTTTTAAAGATTCAAGGCCTATTATTGTCTGATGCAGCAATACATGGTTCAAAACGCTGCCAAGAGAATACTTAGTATCTTCATTCTTGGCCGCCATTTCTACGGCTTCAGAAATTGCAATTCCCAGGCTACCCGGAGAATCAGGATCTTCTGCAAGTATTTTTCGCCCGGATTCTGTAAATGGACTGGGGGAGGGAATTACTTCGGCTCCCCAGGTATTCATCATGAATTTACGATAAGGTTTTTGTTCATAACTTATCTTTACCATATAAACCTGGAGTTGAATCCCAAAAATCTGTGTTGCAAAGCTAAGGGCACTTCCCCATTGGCCTGCACCGGTTTCAGTGGTAATTCGCTTTGTCCCTTCTTTCCAGTTATAATATGCCTGTGGAACAGCCGTATTGGGCTTATGTGAACCTGCCGGGCTTACACCTTCATATTTATAATAAATCTTTGCTGGCGTATCAAGAAATTTTTCGAGGTGATATGCCCTGTAAAGTGGCGATGGCCTCCAAATTCTGTAAATATCATAAACTTCTTCAGGAATATCAATCCATCTTTCGGTCGACACTTCCTGTTTTATCAACTCCATCGGGAACAAAGGTGCCAGATCTTGCGGGCCAACAGGCTGCTTTGTTACGGGATGTAAAGGCGGAAGTGGTTTATTTGGCATATCGGCCATAATGTTGTACCACTGCCTCGGCATTTCGTTAGGCTCTAAATAAATTCGGTTAATCTTACTCATAACATTCTATTTTAAATTAGTAAATTTTTCAGTTTTATTGCATAAAAAAAGGCATGTTGAAAAAACATGCCCGGATATATATTTATAAATATTTCTATCTGATTTAATCGAAATATCAAATTTTACCCGGGTCACAACCTCGGGCTACGCCAAGACCAAATTATTTTATAATTAATTATCATTTTTGTTTCCTGTGCTACAAATGTAAAAAGTTTTATTCAAAAAGCAAATCTGAAAATGAAAATGTGTAAAAAGAATTTGGAATTCAGTACTTATTTATTAAAAAATCTAATAGACTTTATAGTTCTCATCATGGGGATTAATTACTAAAAATGTTTTTGGAAGAGGCGATTCGATTTTCAATTGCTGACCAGTTACAGGATGTTTTAATGATAGCGAACAAGCATGTAGCCTGATCCTTCTGACAAAATCATCTGAAGCACCATATTTTCTGTCACCAACAATAGGGCATCCAATGTCGGAAAGATGCACCCTGATTTGGTTTTTACGACCAGTCTCCAACCTGACTTCCATTAAAGTGCATCCTTCAAATTTATCAAGTACCCGGTAATGTGTAATTGCCAGCTTGGCATTTGCCTGCTCATTTGTCGAATATACAAACATCTGGTTGTTTTCTTTAAGCCAGCTCCTTATTTCTCCTTCCGGTTCTTTAGGACATCCTTCAACAAGGGCATTGTAGATTTTTATATTTTCACTCCAGTTGTCCTTTATAATATTCATGACATAGAAAGTCTTCGCAAACAACAACACGCCAGAAACTTCTTTGTCCAGCCTGTGTACTACAAAAACACTTAGTTTTCCTTTGCTCTTTTCTTTCAGGTACACAGCAGCCATTTTAAAAATGTTTGCAGTATTCAAATCGCCAACACTCGAAATCCCCTCTGGTTTCTCTACTGCAAATAAATATTGGTTCTCAAATAATATCTGAAATGGAAATGATGTTTTCGATAATTCTTTGCCACTTGCATGTGTATCTAT
>CAVSGB010000019.1:0-9948 GCA_963726845.1 uncultured Bacteroidota bacterium
CACTTTGCCAATGCGGAATTTGGGATCGTCCAAACTGCCTTCCACGGGCACATCAGCACAATTTTCCCGTCCCGGTCTTTCAAAATGGCCACCGCCAAGCGCACAGGCAGATGGGTGGCGTCCGGGCTGTTCACTTTCTCGCCAAAGGTGAACCGGTCCAGCGTGATGACGTTTTTGGCCGTTAGTTTCTTGCCGACGAGGCGATAATTCAGGTCCAGATTCAGTTTGCCCTCGGCGATCCCGTAGCCGGCAAATTTGCCCGCATACGGGCTGGTTGGCGTCAGGTCCACGTCTTTCACGGAAATTTTGAGCTGGTTCGTCTGGGCGCCATTCAGGGGATTGATGGCGCCGGTGATGACGACCGGGCCGGCACCGTCCACTTTAGCGTCCAGACTCACGATGGCGTGCTGCAACTGCTCGGTCGAAAAGCCGGACACGCTGCCGTTGACGGATTGCAACCTCAGGTTCACGTTCGGCTCCACGGACCGGTCGCTGAAATTAAGCGTGGTATTGGTGATGACCACCGCCCCAATGGAGATTTGCATCGGGGCGCTGGCGGCGACCGTCGGGGCGGCGGCGGCCGCTTTCGTCTCCGGGGAGGCGATGAGCTCGGGAGTGGCTGGCTGAAGCACGCTGGTCAAATTAAGGGTGTGGTTCGTTTCGACGATGACGCGGGCGTAGGCGTGGTCCACGACGATTTCGCGGACGGCGAGGCGCGGCGGATTCAAGCTGGCCGCCAGGCCGTTGAAGCGCAGCGCATCCCATTTCACCAAGTCTTCGCCAAACCTGCCGTCCACGGTGTGAAAATGATCGAGACTCACATCGCCATCAAAGGACACGGATGGCAATTCGTTGACCTGCGGGCGCAGGCGCACGGTACCGTGCAGATTCACCTCGCTGCCAAGAATGAATAGATTCAATTTGGAAGCGAGATACACATCCAGCGTGGTGAGGTCGAGCCGGTCGAGGTCCAGTTGCAGGTCGGCGGTGGTGGGCTGAAACCCGGCGGTGGCGGCGAGATGAATGGTGGCGTTGGTATTCCAACGGAGCGACAAATCCGCCTGCAGGTTGGTGCCGGGCAGATTGGATAGGTCTTTTGCCCGCACGGTGATGTCGCTCAACTCGAGTCTGGCCGGGCGGGAGTTGGCATGGTCCTCGAGGTGCAGCGCGCAATTGGTCACGGTGAGGCTGCGCAGGGTGCCGGTCCACTGATTCGTGCTGTTGAGCAGCATGGCCACGGCGTTGGTTACGGACCGGAGCAGGAACAAAATACCGCCCGGCACATTCGTGGCGGACGCCGCGGGCTGGGAAAGTTCCACGACGTTCACCGCCGCGTTCGTATCCCGATTGAGGAATGCCCTGGCGCCGTCCACGAACACGGAATCCACCGTGGCCACGTGGCGCGGCAAATCCACGCTCGCGCCCAGCACGGAAAACAGGGGCACCTCCAGGACGTTGTTGGTGTCGCCGGGGACGCCGAGTTTGAGGCGGTTCAGGGAATACGACAGATCGTCCACCGCCGCGACGCGGTTGGTGGCGTCAAACGCCAGACGGTATTTCAGTTCTTTTGCCATATTCGATTCTGTCAGCGATGTAAAAGCTTTGGTTATCTGATGTGTTATTTCACCTTCATAAACAAGCGTTATTTCATGAGCTTTCATCGTTTTATAGAACTCGTAAACGAATTCGAGGAAGCCTTTTGAATCTTTTACCATAACTTTGGGTTTATTTCGTTTTTCACTTTCTTTAGGATATTAATATCATTATTGGGTTTACGGTTCAAATTTAAAGAAAATTAGTAAACACCGAACATTTCAATGCTAAAATTCAATACCTATTAATAACACATCATCAATCTGTTTGTTCTCACCTTTCCATTCATCAAAATCCACTACAAAATGTTCATAATACTGGGTCATTGAAAAACCTATGTTTTCAGTAATAATGTTTCTGATCCGGCCTGGTGAATATTTTTTATGCTCAGGCCCACCTAATTGATCAGGTAACCCGTCTGAAAAGAAAAAAATTTTATCACCTGAAAGTATGTTAATTACATAATCAGTAAAAGTCTGTTCAGCTTTATTTCCCAAAGGAATACCGCCAATAGCTTTCCGGTCGCCTTTATATTCTTCAAGTTCGCCTTTGCGTAAAAGATACAAGGGCCTGTGCGCACCTGCATAGTGAAGTTCTTTCTTCTTAATATTTATTTTACAAAGCGCAATATCCATTCCATCACGCCCGCTGGCATCTTCGCGATCTTGTTTTAAAGTAATACGCACCCCATTGTGCAAACGATCGCAAATTTCCCCGGCATTTAAATCTTTATCGTTATCAACAATATTATTTAAAAGAAAATATCCTATAAATGAAAGCATAGCTCCCGGCACACCATGTCCTGTACAATCTACACTGCAATATAAATATTTTCACCATGTTGAAAGAACCAGGGAAAATCGCCGCTAACAACATCGCGCGGCTTGTAATAAATAAAAGATTTTGGGAAAAAATCACGGATTAGCTTATTGTCTGGTAATATTGAAGATTGGATTCGTTGGGCGTAATTAATACTATCTTCGATCTTTTTATTCTTTTCCTGGATTTCAAGCTCAATTCGTTTTGCTTCTGTAATGTCATGCCCTACAAAAAGGACTGTTTCAAGTTCGTTTTCATTATATTCGGGAATGGCATCGAGGCTCATAATCCGAAATATAATTTTTTCGCCAAGTTTGATTGGGACTTTTATTTCGTGGTTAAGTTTTTCCGGCTTTTGTTTTAGTTGTTTTAAAGTTGCTTTAAAATAGTCATGAAGTTCTTGTGCCATAGGCAATTCATCAATTGTCTTGTTTATTACCATCCTGGCTTCAGTTCCGAAATAATCTTCTACAATTGGATTTGAATAAAAGAAATGGCCTTGTAAACTCAAGCGAAGGATCAGATCGAGTGAATTCTCAGAAAGCGATTGCATCTTACTCTTCATCCTTTCTTCTTTCTCTGCCCGCTTCCGTTCGGTCACATCCTGCGAATTTAACAGGATGCCTTTTATTGCCGGGTCGTGAAGAAGGTTGCGGCCAGTAGTTTCAAGAAATATTTTCTGGCCATCCTTTTTCATGTAAGTATATTGAATGGTGAGCACCTCGAGAGGGTTTTCCATCAATTGTTTGAACATGTTCCGGATTTCTTGTTCTCCTTTTCGGGTAAGTCGGTCGAAATATTTGCCGTGGCTCATTTCTTCAGGAGAATATCCAAGAATCTTCTTCACTGATGGACTCTGGTACATCAGGTTTAAGTTCTCGTCATAAATAATAATAATTTCTGAGGAGTTTTCGAGAAGCGAATTAAGCCTTTTCTGGGCATTCTCTACTTCAGCAATCTGGCCTTCAAGTTGAATGTACGATTTTTGAAGTTCTTCCTGTGTAGCCCTCATTTCTTCTGCATTCTGTCGCAGTTGTTCTTCATTCTCCTGTAATTCCTCAGTCATCTGTTGCGATTCTGCCAACAGGTGTTCTGTTTTCTGGTTAATACGAAGGTTAAAAATTGTACGGGCTATTATTTCGCCCAACTCCTTCATGAAAGTTATTGTAAGTTCCGGGATTTCTTCCTGGAGAGAAGCAAACTCAAGTACCCCCTGAAGTTTTTCGTCAGAAATTAATGGAACGAGCAACAAACTTCTGGGTTTTTTTTCTCCCAATATTCCTGAAGTTATCGAAACATAGTCTTCAGGAATTTCAGTGCGGTAAATGATATCCAATTCGTAAGCACATTCCCCTACAAGACCTTCGCCAAAAGAGAATTCCTGGGTTACGTATTTTTTACGATTGTATGCATGAGTTGCAACATTAACTATCTTATTTTTTTCGTCGTCGTATACGTAGAATGCACCCTGAATGGCATTAATATAATTAATGAGTTTAACAATTACATCATAAGCCAATTCATTTATTTTATTGTGAAGCCTGAGTATGTTCGAAATTTCTTCTTTTCCTTCTGCTATCCAGCTTTGTTCTGCTTCCTTTTTATTGTTCATTAATAGGTTGTCGCGCATTAACAAGAGCGATTTTCCTAAAATATCATCATCTCCCGATACAGTAAACTCACTGTAATAATCACCTTCGCCAATTTCTTTAGCAAATTTTGCATTGATGTCCATTCTGTCCTGCATTTGCCTGACTTCCTGAATAAATTCATCTTGCTCTTTACGCCTTATTTTCAATATAATATATGTAGCAGCCCCTACCGCAAAAGGCAATATATCAACAATCCAGATCGACGGGCTTTTAAGATGTATAAATGTGATACTTGAAAATGAAACTCCTGTTTTCCAAAGCATAATTTCGATCAGCCACAGCGAAACTGGTAAAACTAGCGTGCAAATGAACCCCAGAATAGTATACGATTGTACACTTGTAATTTTGAATGTTCTCTGTTTGAAAATATTGGCCATGAAAACTAACTTTGCTATTTTATCTTTAATAATATTTTCCCCAATAATGCCGCCATCTTTAAAAATACTTTCTCAAATTCTTTATCGAATGGTTTAAAAGTAGCCAGTTCAATTACTGCAATTGTTTCATCTTTTTCAATAACCGGAATGATGAGCAAGTTGTTCGGAGAACTTTTGCCCAAGCCTGAAACAACAGTGAAATATTTTTCAGGAATATTATTTATATTGAGAATTTTTTTGTCTTTTGCTACCTGACCTGGCAATGTTTCACCCTCAATAAAAGGCGCTGGTAGCTGGTTTGCATAATATGCGTATTTCCCGGCAGGCTCGAATTGAACACTATCTTTATTTTTAATATAAAAAACACCTTGCACCAAATCTGAAACTTTTGCAATGTTGGCAAGTACTTTCTCTGTGAATTTGTCTATTGTAAGACTTTGCGGAGATTGCGGGATAATCTGTTGTACGATCTCTTCAATATTAAGCCTTTTCTCTTCTTCAGAATCAATAATGTTTTCTGTTTCATTTTTTGATGTCTGAAATTGTTTCATTAATTCCTGTAATGCAGATTCCTTTTCAATAATTTGTTGTGCAAATCTGAAAACAATAAAGAACATTGAGAAATTTAAGAGCAGGTTCAGTATTACATAAATTATTACATAACCACTAAGCTTGCCAATAATAACCAGATTGAGAAGTAAGTTTGTAAGTGCAAAAGAAATGATCACAACGAGCGCCAGCACTGTGTAAGATAAGATTTTATAATTTTTAAACGAAATCATATCAACGCTATTTTAATTTGCTGAGGAAATTACCTATTTTATCTGAAGTAAGCACATAATTCACTTTAGTAAGTTGTAAAGCGGCTTCAGTCATTGTCCTTACCTCACAATCGGCCGGGGCCCTGAACGATAGTAATACCACCGAGTTCGGCTACCTTTTTTATGCCATAAGCTCCGTCCCTGTTGGCCCCTGATAATATTACACTTACAAGTTTATTGCGGTATGCCTGTGCCGCCGTAATAAATGCTAAATCAATAGATGGCCTCGAATGGTTAACAGGTTCTTCTGTTGATAATGCAAAACGATTTCCCAGTTCAATAAACATATGATAATTTGCAGGGGCTAAATATGCCTTTCCGGGCTTAATCGTTTCTTTGTCGTAAGGCTCAACAACCGGGATATTCGATTTCAAGGACAGTGCTTCGACAAACCCAGACCGAACATGTTTTAACCGATGAAGGCAAAGAAATATTGGCAATTCAAAATTACTGGGAATAGCATTTAATATACTCGCGACAACTTGAAAACTTCCTGCCGAACCACCTATCATCACTGCCTTGTACATTTATGTTTTTTTATATTTTTTTATATACGCTCTCAGCTTCATTTACAATCCTGAAATATTTTGAACTAATAAGCCCAACCTGTTCTTTTGCACCAAGTACCAAATAGCCTCCCGTCATCAGGCTATCATTAAAAATCTTCAAAACCCGGTCATGCAGGCTTTGAGAGTAATAGATAAGCTGATTCCTGCAAAGGACAAGCTTAACATCCATAGGCGAATTATCAAAATTAATATTTTGTTTAATAAAACTAACATTTTTAATTAATGAACTGTCCCTTATTGCCTGTTCGCCTATTAATGTATAATAATCAGTTAACTGGCCTTTGCCCTGATAACGCGTATAGTTGTCATTGCTTACTTCAATTTTATAATTTTTTAAAATACTTTTTTTTATTTGTTCAATAATCAAGTCGTTCTGGTATGTAACAATAATATCAGTTTTATTAAATAAAGCTTCTTCGGTCAATACTATTGCAAGAGAAAATAATTCGTCACCTGAAACACAAGAGGGCAACCAAATTTTCGGCCTGTATATATCTTTAAAAATCAACTGTAACAGTTCATCACGAAAATATCGCCAGAATGAAGGATCTCGGAACATTTCTGTAGATTCAATTGCAATTTCATGCAAAAACTGGTCGAAAAACAATTTATCATCATGAAGCCTTTCAATAAGGATATCAACCTGTTTTATGTTATGGTATTGAATAAACCTCTCAATCCTTCGCTTAAGAGAAGTAAGGGCATAATCAGAAAAATCATAGTTATAGGTTTCATTAATCACCTTGATTATGTTTCGGTAATCTATAATACCAATTTCATATTCTATAGAATATTCCATTTTATTCCTGTCCCTTTTCTTTCTTTAACCTCTCTATTTCTTTATTGGCTTCTTCAAGAAGAGAATATTTTAATTTGCGCTCAGTAATATCGAGGGCAAGAAAAAAAACTTTTTTAACAATTCCTTCTTCATCCTTAACCGGTATAAAAGATGACATTAGCCATATTTCTTCTCCAGTGGGCTTCGACCGTTTTAAACTTCCTGTATAAGGCTTATCTTTAATAACCTCATTCCAAATTTTTTCAAATTGAATTTTTTCTTCTTCTTTTAAATAAATTGTGCTGATTTTACCTACCAGTTCATTTCTTGCATGGCCTGTAATCCTGCAATAATTGTCATTAATAGCAAGAATACGCCCTTCAACAGAATATTCGCAACGTACAAGAGAGCCGTCAATGGCTTCATTAATCAGAATAAAATCTTTATTTAGTTTCTCAAATTCTTTTGTTTTTTCTTCGAGCTTAATTTCATTAACGCGGATATCTGAGATATCATTCGAGATACAAAGAACCTTTATTAAAAATCCATTTTTGTCAGTTACCGGGGAAAATGTTTGTTTTAAATAAATCTCCTTTCCATCCGGAAGTTTAATTTTTTCATTTATACTGCGTGTACGACCCGATTTGAGATCGTTCCAAAACCGATCAAGGTCATCGCCATTTCGGCCCATAGAGGTTAGCTCACGATGATATCGGCCAAGCAAGTCTTCGCGCTTTGAATGCAGTAACTCGAGCATTTTATCATTTGTATCGATAATCTTTCCACTATCGTCGAAAACCATTACTAAGGTTGAATTTTGTACTGCTGTCAGGAAACCTGAAATCTCTGCTTCCCTTCGTCCAAAATCTTCTTGTGTAGTGCGCAGTTCTTCCATGTTCTGGCGCATTTCTTCTTCCTGTTCTGCCATTTCTTCTGCCTGCTTTTGCGATTGTTCGAGCAATTTAGCAGTCCGGGCATTTATTTTCACACTCGTAATTGTTGAAGCAATTGTTTGTCCAATCTTTTCAACAAATTCAATTTCGTGTTGATTAAAAATATGAAAAGAAGCTAGTTCTGCAACACCTAAAACTTCATCCTCGAGTTTAAGCGGAACAATTAAAATACTTCTGGGTGGAGCCTCTCCCATTCCGGAGGTAATTGTTAAATAATCTTCTGGTATTTCTGTGAGAAATATTCTTTCTTTTTCAAGGGCCGCAGTTCCAATCAAACCTTCACCAAGTTTAACAGACTTCTGAATGAATTTTTTTCTATCGTATGCAAATGCACCAACCAGTTCGAGATGGATATCATCTTTTTGTTCATCATTGTAGAAAAATAGCCCACCCTGCGCAGCATTGAGATATTTCACAAGGTTCTGAATTATTTCATCAGCCAGAAGGTGTATATCATTACTATGTAGCCTGAGGATTTCACCAAATTTTGCAATTCCCTCGTTTGTCCAGATACGTTTCTTTTCTTCACTTTTATATTTTTGATCTTCATAATCTGCTTTCTGCAGACTTTTCTCCATTTCAATTAAAGCATTTCCAAGTATATCGTCTTCGCTCAAAGGCTGGTATCTTGAATCTAACTTACCTTTGCCTATTTCTATAGCAAAATCCGGCTTTAGTTTGCAGGCCTTCAACGACCTTGTTAAGATGTTCTGCCATATCGGTTAATTCATCATGCTTCTTGAAGTGTAGCGGTTCAGGCAGAATCCCATTTTTAAGTTCTGCCAGAAAATTCTTCATTTTATCGAGTGGCTTGTGAAAATATTTGATAATTTGAATTTTAAACAAGTACAAAGCAGCAATAAGAAATCCAAAGATTACAGTTAGCCAGATAAATCCCCAATTTATTGCTTTATCCATTTCCTGGTTAATAACTATTTTCAATTCAGAACATTCTAATGAATATTGCTCTTTTGCATTGTTCATTGCTCCTTGTAAACCATCATTCTTTGTAAGGCCAATCGATTCGTTAAATTCGTTAAGGTTAACAATTAGTTCCCCGAGCTTCTGGAGTTTTGAAAGCATAATGAGCTTCTGTGCTTTGGCAGACAATATTACGAGAGCTTTTGCTTCTTCGTTTTCAATTTTTATTTTATTAATTATGTTTCGGTCCCTGCCTGAGAAGATATTCGTTTTTCAAATCTGAAATAATCGCAATTTTTTGTGAAACAGCAGTTAACCCGTCTTGTTTGCATGATGCCTCGAGGTTTTCGATTAAAGTCCTTATTTGACCACAGATTCCATATTCTTCAAACCCTTTCTGATTAAGCAACCTAACATAATCGTCCACAGAATTGCTATATTTCTTTAGATTCTTGACAATATTAAATGCTATTATCCTGATTTTCTTATTGCCATTTATGTAAAAATTTTCAGCAAGTTGTTCTGATTTTTCAGAAAGCTTGAGATTATATGCATGTAAGTTTTCGACAATCTTACTTTTACCGGTTTTAAAAAAGTACAAATCGTTTGGCAATACAGTTAATAATAAATTTTGCATGCTATCAGCTACATAAAATGCGTTCGAAAGTGAAGTCGCTTCATCATTTAGCCTGTTAAATTCTTTCGCTTTTTTTAGCTGGTTAAGCGCCGAAACAAATAATATAAATGAAATGATTGCCAAACCATATAAAATAATGGCGAACCGGTTCTTGAGCGACAAATAAACGGGTTTCATATTAAACTTTTTTTATTTGGTCAGTTTGAACATTTAAGTATAAAAAAATCCTAATCTTTAATCATTTCTTAACATAAACCTGTTCTCTTTTTTCAAAACTTGCAGTATGCGGCCCTAAAATAGTTTCGTGCATCCCCAATACCAAATATCCGCCTTCATAAATGCTCCCCTGAAAAAGGTTAAATACTTTGTTTTGCAAGTTGTAATTAAAATAAATTATCACGTTTCGACAAAATACGATATCGAATTTATTAAAAAAGATATTATTGTCCCTCACCAGGTCATGTTTTTTAAATACAGGTTTTTCAGTAAGGAATGGGTTCATTTTAAGAAAATCCCTTGATTTGTCAATTTCAAAGTATTTTGTATAAGGCACATCGTTGTATTTCTCATAATTAAAAGGGTTCTCTTTTATTACTTTGTCAAAATTATCAAGGTAACCTATGTTAAAACGATATTTATAAAATCCTTTTCTAGCAGTATCCAGAACATCCCCATTTATATCGGTACCAAATATTTTAGCTTTATCCAAAATGCCCATTTCGTTGAGCAATATCATCATTGAATAAACTTCCTGGCCTGTTGAACAACCTGCGTGCCAGATATTAATAACTTTATAATCACGGAAAGTAGGCAAAATTTTATAGCGTA
>CAVSGB010000020.1:0-20638 GCA_963726845.1 uncultured Bacteroidota bacterium
TTTTTTTTTTTTTTTGCTTCGTTCGGCGTATTGCTCAAAGAGATAAAAGGGAAACGACCCCAAACCCCTAAAGGGGCTTAAAGTTAGCAATTTGAAAGGGATGAGGTTGAAAGGGAGAACGAATAAAAAATGAAAGAAGGAGAAATAGCAAAAAATGAAACATAAAACAACAATATGGTAAGAATAACTGGTCGCAATTTGCGATCAAATAAAAAAATTAAATTGTGGGTAAAAAGTTAAGTAATAAAATCTTAGTTCCGACCGAACGCATAGCGAGCCGTATTATGGTTCTGCGCGATGAGAAGATTATGCCCGACTTTCATTTGGCCGAATTGTATGGAATAGAAACACGCTCACTAAAGCAAGCGGTAAAACGAAATTTAGACAGGTTTCCCCTCGATTTTATGTTCGAACTTAACGATGAAGAGATAAATAGTTTGGTATCACAAAATGTGATACCTTCTAAAAAGCAATTAGGGGGCGCAATTCCATATACATTTACCGAAGCGGGAGTTGAAAAGAGCAGAGTAATTGATAATGAAACTGAAAAAATATTTTAAATGGTAAACAACACAACCATTCTGGAATTGGTGGAACGGATCAAAGAATTCGACCCCGACAAGATCATATTGTTTGGAAGCTATGCCAATGGAAACGCCACAGATGAAAGCGATGTGGATTTGTTCGTGGTTAAAAATTTAGAAATGGGAAAAATCAGGGATATGCGGATTGAAATGAGGCGTAGCATTTCAAATATTATTTGGGACTATAAAATAGATGTCGATTTACTGCTCGATAATGAGGAGCATATCAATTATCGGATAAGTATTGGCGATAAATTTTACGATGAAATAATAACTAACGGGAAACTACTTTATGCCAAACAAAATATTAGCGAACGAGTGGCTTAATTCGGGAAAGAAACATCTTGAAGTTGCTGAGATCCTATTCGACAATGGTCATTACAATGATATTGTAGGGTTAGAATTGCAGCAATCTTTAGAACGAAACCTAAAAGCGATATTGGCCTTTAATGATAAAACCATTGTCCGGACACACAATATATCAATGTTATTAAAAGAAGTTAGGGTTTATATTGAATTTGATGAAGAAATTCACAAAAAGAGTGATTTGGCAACAGATTATTATCAGGACAAACGCTATCCAGGCGGGGGCATCAATTATCTTCCATCTAACGAAGAAATAGAAATAGTAATTGAAACGACAAAACTTATATATAACAAAGTATTTGAATATATTAATGCAAAAAGTAGTATTTAAAGAAAAATGAAATGCAAGCTAAAGAATGAAAAAGAGATAAAAGGGGGTGAGGTTGAAAAGGCAAAACTTTAAGAAAGTAATGAATTAAACTGGCTTATAAAGGGATGAACTAAAATGCATGAAAATAAATTATGAGTGATAGGGTAATACAAGTTACAATTCCGGATGAAATTGTAATGAGTAAAATATATGTTATCAGGAATGTTAAGGTAATGCTCGATAGAGACCTTGCCGAACTTTATGGAGTGGAAACCAAGTATCTGAAAAGGCAGGTGAGGAGGAATATTATCAGGTTCCCGGATGACTTTATGTTTGAGTTGTCTGAAGACGAATTTAACGAATGGAGGAGCCAATTTGTCACCTCCAATGAGGATAAAATGGGACTTCGTTATGCACCTATGGCTTTTACCGAAGATGGTGTTGCTCAGTTGTCAACAGTATTGAGCAGTGAGAGGGCCATCAAGGTAAATATACAAATTATTAGGCTTTTTAGCAAAATGCGTAAATTAATGCTAACTCAGAAAGACATTTTGCACAAATTAGAAAAGTTGGAAATGGATAACATTGATCATGACAAAAAGATAGAACTAATTTTCGATTATTTAAAACAGCTTGAAAAAGCTAAACAACAGGAATTGGTGTATAGGGGCAGGACAAAGATTGGTTTTAAAAGTGTTTTATTGTAATATTTTTCCTCAAGTTAAGCGTAGTTTATTCGCTTCAGTTGTGAGAACTTTTTTCATGCGTAAGACATAAAAGTTGTAACTGAACTTGAATAAAAAGAAGTAGTTTTTTGAAATAAAATTAGGTAACCCAAGCTCGGCTTTAAAAAGGTAATGAATTAAACTGGAACAAATTGAAAAAAAGGATATTGAACAGGATAAAAAAATAGTATTAATATTTGAAACATCCATAGACTATTGTTCACAACAAGGATATGAACCCCGAAGGGTTCTGCGAAGCAAATATAAAATGGATGTTTACCTTCGGTGAGCCCTGCGGGGTTCATGAGAATCAACTATAAGATTATTAAATTTTTAACCTGAATATATTCGAATGAATATCTCAAAGAATTGGAAAAGGTTAAAAAACTGGAAATAGAACAAGAAAAAAGGGCTCGGATAGGCTATTTAAAAAAGTAAGATTAAAAGGTAAGAAGAAAAAGGAATGAAAGCTAAAGAATGAAAAAGAGATAAAAGGGAAAGAACCCCAAACCCCTTAAAAAGGGGCTATAACACCCTTCGACTTTGCTCAGGGTTCAAATACTCCGGTGACTGAGCTAAGTCGAAGTCAAGGAGGTGGGGAGGTAAGAAAGAAGTGAGGTTCGGCGTAGTTCGCCGCGGCGAATCGTTTATTCTTCGCCCCTGGCCGGGATAGGAAAAGCCGGAGACAAAGAAATAAGAAAGCGTAGCGGTCCGCCACGGCGGACTACGCCTAATAAATGAATAAAATACGGCCGAGAGGCACGAGAAAAGAAGAATGAGTAATTCGAGTATTGAAATATATCAGATAGAAGAAGGGAAACCTGTCATTTCGGTTATGCTCGAGAATGAGACGGTATGGCTTAGTTTATTGCAATTGACTGAATTATTTCAACGCGATAAGTCTGTAATATCTCGTCATATTAGCAATATATTTCAAGAAAATGAATTATATAAAAATTCAGTTGTTGCAAAATATGCAACAACTGCCAATGATGGGAAAACATATCAGGTTGATTATTACAATCTGGATGTTGTTATATCAATAGGATATAGAATTAAATCTCAAAGAGGTGTTCAGTTCCGTATTTGGGCTAATAAAATACTAAAAGACTATCTGATAAAAGGATATTCGATAAACGAACAACAGCTTGCTCAAAAGAATGAGCAACTAAAAGATTTACAACAAACTGTAAAACTGTTGGGTTCGGTTTTAAACTATAAGGTTCTTTCAAATAATGAAAGCGTTGGGTTACTGAAAATAATTTCTGATTATGCTTATGCCCTCGATGTTTTAGACCGATATGATTATCAAAGTTTAGAAATATCAGACACTTCGGGCAAAGAAACATATCAGTTAACATACGAGGAAGCTATAAGTCAAATTTCTTTTGCGAAGAAAGAATATGGGAACAGCGAATTGTTTGGTCTCGAGAAAGACCAGTCGTTTAAAAGTTCGGTTGCAACTATATACCAAACTTTCGATGGAGTAGATTTATACCCGAGTATAGAAGAAAAGGCAGCCAATTTGTTGTATTTTATTACAAAAAACCATTCATTTTCTGATGGAAATAAACGTATTGCTGCATTCTTGTTTTTATATTTTTTGGAGAAAAACGGAATATTGTATGACACTAATGGCATTAAGCGTATTGCCGATAATGCACTAGTTGCATTAACCTTAATGATAGCAGTGAGTAAGCCCGACGAAAAAGAAACGATGATAAAAGTGATTGTAAATTTAATAAATAGAAAGAACTGAAAGTGGTTGCAAATTGCGTCAACCCTCGCAACATCGCATCATATCCGGCTTCTGGCCGGGATAGAAAATGCCGGAGGCAGAGATATAGGAAAGCGTAGCGTGACGCTACGCTTAACGAGGGAAGAATATAAAATGAAATGGAGAAAGAATAAAAATGAAAAAATATTTTAAATGGTAAACAACACAACCATTCTGGAATTGGTGGAACGGATTAAAGAATTCGACCCCGAAAAAATAATTCTTTTTGGAAGTTATGCCAATGGGAATCCCAATGAACATAGCGATTTAGATTTTTTCGTGGTGAAGGAAAATGAACCCGCCTTGCGGGATTTGCGCATTGCAATTAGAAGTAAATTGTTTGATATATATTATAAAAACAAATTTGAACTCGATTTATTTGTTGACAATGAAGAACATATTAATTACAGAAAAAGCATAAGTGATATGTTCTATGATGAGTTAATAACAAATGGTAAGGTTTTGTATGCAAAATAAAATACTGGCAAATGATTGGCTCGAAGATGGAAAAAAACATCCCGATGTTGCCTGCACCATGCAAAAGGACAGCTATTATAACGATATTATCGGTCTTGAGCTCCAACAGGGAGCATTAGCTACGGGTGAGGTTGAAAAGAAAGTAATAAAAATTTAAAATATAAATATGGCAATAATATCAATGTTTTATGGGCTTATAGTTTCGATGTATTATTTGGATAATAGGCGACATCATTTACCCCATATTCATGTAAAGTATCAGGAAAATGAAGCTGTGTTTTCTATTGAAACCGGAGAAGTATTAGAAGGCGAACTGCCAATAAATAAAAGAAAATTGGTTGAAGCCTGGATCGAAATTCATAAAGAAGATTTAATAGCCGACTGGCAATTGGCTATTGCCGGACAAACAATTTTTACAATAGACCCATTAAAATAAAATTTATGAATCCAAGGTTATCACATGTGAAACCAATTGAAAATTACTCATTGGAATTAACATTTAACAATGGCGAAGTTCGCCGCTTTGATGTTAAGCCCTATTTAAGCATTGGGCAGTTTGTTTCATTAAAAGATAAAGCATTGTTTTCTTCGGCAAAATGTGTATTGGGCAGTATTCAATGGCAAAATGGACTTGATCTTTGTCCTGATATGTTGTATGAAGAAAGTGTGGCAAATTGAATTTAAAAAAAGTGAAAGCTAAAGAATGAAAAAGAGATAAAAGGGGAAGAACCCCAACCCGATAAATCGGGACGAGCTCTAAAGGGGCTTAGAGAATGAAGTTATGGTCAAATCGAAAAGTCTTTAGAAATTAATTTAATGAATGAAAAAGTAAAATATTGGCTTGATTTGTCGGATTACGATTATGATACAGCTTTAGCCATGCAGTTAAGCGGGAGGTATCTATATGTTGGCTTTATGTGCCACCAAACAATAGAGAAGATACTTAAAGCTTTTTTCAACGTGAATAATACTGATCCGGCGCCATACACTCACAGCCTTTCTTATATTGCTAAAAAGGCTGGGATATACGAGTCGTTAAATGAGGAATTTAAAGATTTCATTGATGTTCTGGAGCCTCTTAATATCCAGGCACGCTATCCTTCTCATAAAGAGAAACTAATGCTAAGTTTAACAAAAGAAAAATGCGAAGAAATTCTTGCAAAAACTAAAGACCTGTAATTATGGATAAAAGCGTAGTTATAAGCAAATTGTCTAAATACAGATTATTGGTATCAAAACATTTTGATATCGAAGATATGATACTTTTTGGATAATATGCGAAAGGCAGTCAAGAAGATGAGAGCGATATTGATGTTGCAATAATTGTAAAATCAATAAACCAGGATTTTTTCTCTTATGCCCCATTATTGTGGAAATTGCGTAGAGAAATTGATGACAGGATAGAACCAATATTGATTGAGAAAGATAAAGATGAAAGTGGTTTTTTAGTGGAGATTTTGAAGTCAGGTTATATTATAAAATAAGAGATTGTCTAACGAGGGGGCAGGGTTTAAGAAAAATCAGGTTTTTAAAAGAAATTGAAATGAAAGCAGAATAATGAAAAAGAGATAAAAGGGAGTGCGGGAGGAGAAGCCCCACCCCGACGCTACTCCCTTCGGTCGTGAGATCGCTTTGCTAAGTTCTCCAAACGGAGAGGGAGGAGAAAGAACCCCAACCCGTTTTTATTCGCAAGTGCTCATGAGAAAAGTTCGCTTCGCTCAAGAAATCGCTTGCGCTAAGTTATAAAAAATGGCTATAACAGGGCAGTGCAGAAGTTATGCCTCCATTTTAAGGAGGTAGGGAGGTAAAAAAGAAGTGAGGTTCAGCTAAGCGTAGTTTACTCGCTTCGCTCATGAGAACTTTTCTCATGACGTAAGGAATAAAAGTTACAACTACGCTTGAATAAAAGAAGAAGTTTTTTTGCCTCACAGCAGGGTCTCTCGAAGAAGACCCTGCTGAAAAACTGAAAAAATAAATGTGCACAAGTCACAAACCTGTTCTTTTAATAAAATAATAAATAAGTAAATGGATAATAAAAACGAAATACTACAATACCTGAACGACAACAAAATGTATTTTAAAAATAAATACTTTGTTGAACGTATTGCCCTGATTGGTTCGTTTGCACGGGATGAACAAACAGATGTCAGCGATATTGATTTATTAATTTACTTCATGCCCGAAGCAAATGAACACAGAATTTTCAGGCTATACCTGGGTTTGCAGGAAGAAATGGAAAAATCGTCAGGTAAGAAATTTGACATTATTGTTAACGGTAAAACCTTACCTGCATTTAAAGAAATTATTCAGGAGGAGGCTATATATGTTTAAAAGAAATGACATAGCAAACCTAAAGAATATTTTGTGGGCAATTGAAAAAATAAATCAAAGCCTTTCAACAGTTTTAAATGTTGAAGCCCTTGTAAACAATGAAGAGAAATTTGATTCAGTTATAGTAAAATTGATGAATATTGGAGAATCGGCCTACAATATAAGTGAAAAGCTGAAAGATAAATATACCGGGGTTGACTGGAAAGGAATGTATGCTTTAAGAAATATTATAACACAGGCATATCACGAGGTTGATGAGAATATCGTTTGGGATATTGTTGTAAATGAATTGCCAACAGATTATGAGGCTATTACTAAAATTATTAATACAATTGATGAAACACAAATATGAAATAATTACCTGTGGCGCCGGGCTTAACTAGAGGGTTTGGTGATAAAGAAAAGTATAAAATGATAGAGCTAACGAACCATAACAACAAAATTCAACTTCGCAATACCCTATTTTGGGATGTTGATACAGCTTTAATGGATGCAGAGAAATCGAAGTTACTTATTATTGAGCGTGTGCTTAGTCGCGGAAATATGAATGAGTTTAAACAATTAATAATTTTTTACGATCAAAACGAATTAAAAGAATCGGTTATAAAAATAGGGTCTTTGGATGCCCGTACGCTTAATTTCATTTCGGGTTATTTAAATATACCCAAACAAAATTTTTTATGTTACAAAAAACAACAATTGAATATCACGCACTTGAACTCTTAAAGGCTCTTCAGGCCGATAACGAGTTTGTCCAATTTCACCTGGCAGGTGGAACAGGGCTTGCTTTGCAATTGGGGCATCGATTGTCGGTCGATTTGGATTTATTTACTTTAAACCATTTCGACAGTGAACAATATTTGCAACATCTTGAAGGTAAATATCAGTTCAATGTCGATTATAGTGCTGTTAGTACCTTAAAGGGCAGTATCGGGGATATTAAAGTCGATTTCATTGCGCATCCTTATAAATTGATAAAACCGGTTGTTGAAATTGAAAATATTCGATTATACTCAGTGGCTGATATTGCTGCCATGAAAGTAAATGCAATCGCTGGAAACGGAACACGTTCAAAAGATTTTGTCGATTTGTATTTTTTACTCAACCATTTCACGGTTCAACAAATACTTGATTTTTATGATGTAAAATACAATGGACGAAACACATTGCATGCGCTTAAAAGCTTAAATTATTTTAATGATATTTCGTTATCGGATTGGCCTGTATTAATTGATAAAAAACTTACATGGAATATAATTAAAGCAACCATAGATAAACATTGTAAAGAATATTTAAAAAGTATTAAACCCCCAGGGTCGGCGTAGTTCGCCGCGGTGAGTTGCACATTCTTCGGCCTCCGGGCGGGATAAAAAAAGCCGGAGGAAAAAAAAACAAGAAAGCGTAGCGGGACGCTACGCTTAACGAGGGGTTGCAATGTAATGGCTAAACGTAGAATGGAGTAATAAATGATAACAGTTTTAAACATAATATAAATTGAAAATAGATTAAGCAGTATGTCAAATTTGGTTCATAAACCAGAATATGAAAGCCTTATATTTCAATTCAGAGGGTTAAAAGTTATGATTGATATTGACCTGGCAATTTTGTATGAAGTCCCTACGAAAGCATTGAAGCAACAGGTTAAAAGAAATATTTCAAGGTTTCCTGATGATTTTATTTTCGAATTAACCATAGAGGAGAAAATACAACTGGTCACAAATTGTGACCGGTTACAAAACCTGAAACATTCGTCAATAAACCCTATGGTATTCACAGAACAAGGAGTCTCGATGCTTTCGTCGGTTTTACGTTCTGAAAAGGCAATTTTGATGAACATTGAAATAATGAGGGCCTTTGCAAGATATAGGGCTATTATAAAAGAAACGGAAGAATTAAGAAAAGATATAAAAAACTTAGATAACAAAATGAATAATGCTTTTAAATACTTATTAGAAAAAATTGATGCTTTGCATCAACTACCAAAAGAAGAAAGATTGGGTATAAAAGTTGACTCAACATAGCCCTGTGCTAAGTGTAGTTTTAAAATACGCTTGAATAAAAGAAAAAGTTTTTTGAAATAAAGAAAATAACCCTAAAAAACCTCACCCCAGCGCTATTCCCTGCGGTCATGAGAACGCTACGCTAAGTTCTCCAAACGGAGAGGGAGGAAGAAAGAACGGTGTGGGGGAGAGAAGCCTCACCCCATCCCTCTCCAATCGGAGAGGGAGGAAGAAAGCAATGAGTGGGAGGTAGAAATAAGGTGAGGGAGAAAGAAAGTTTGGAGTGGAAAAAATATGGAAGAGTTTGCAGTGAATGTGGATTAAAAATATGAAGGATAAAATGCTCGGGGAATCTCCCCTCTCCAAGTGGAGAGGGGCAGGGGGTGAGGTTGTAGAGGAGAATTGAACGAAAAGGAAAGAAGAATAATGAAAAAGAGATAAAGGGAGTTCACCCCGATGCTAATCCCTTCGGTCGTGAGATCGCTTCGCTAAGTTTAAAAAGGGGCTATAACACCCTTCGACTCTGCTCATGGTTAATGCCCTCCGGTGACTGAGCGTAGTCGAAGTCAAGGAGGTAGGGAGGTAAAAAGGTTTGGTTTTGAAATAAAGGAAAGGAAATGAAAAGAATAAAAAAGAGATAAAAGGGCAGAGTAATTAATAAATGAAAAAATATTTTAAATGGTAAACGACGCAACCATTTTGGAATTGGTAGATCGGATTAAAGAATTCGACCCGGGAAAAATAATTCTTTTTGGAAGCTATGCCAATGGAAACCAGACGGATGATAGCGATATAGATTTGTTTGTGGTGAAAGATGTGGAAATTAAAGATGTAAGAGATATGCGATTAAACATTCGTAAACATTTGTGGGATATTATTTATAATCAGAGGGTACCTGTCGATTTGTTGCTCGATTCGGCGCAACATATAGAAGATCGCATAAAACTTGGGGATTCGATATATAAAGAAATAATGACCAAAGGTAGGATTATTTATGCCAAATAGACCAATAGCAAATGAATGGCTCGAATTATCAAAGCATAATTTTGAAGCTGCAGTTATTTTGTTCAAAGAGCAACATTATAACGATGTTATTGCAATTGAACTGCATCAAAGTATTGAAAAGAGTCTTAAAGCTGTTCTTGCATTTCAAAACAAAACAATAATAAAGACTCATGATTTATTGGTGCTTTTAAATTGTGCAGAAGAGTTTGTTTCATTTGATTCAGATTTAAAAACTATTCTGGATAAAACAACGGATTACTATGTTGACAATAACTATCCGGGTGGAGGTATTAATTTTATGCCTTCTAATGAAGAAATTGAAAAATTAATAGAAACGGCCAAATTTATTTATAACAGAGTGTTTGAATACGTTAATGAACCTGTTAGTTTTTAATGAAAAATGAAATGAAAACTAAAGAATGGAAAAGAGATAAAAGGGAAACAACCCCAGGCCCGGCATAGTTCGCTGCGGCGAATCGTATAATCTTCGGCCTCTGGCCGGGATAGAAAAAGACGGAGGCAAAGCTTTAAGAAATCGTAGAGGTCTCGCCTTGGCGGACTACGCTTAACAAAGGACGGGGTTGAGGTTGAAAGAAATAATAATCGAGGTATCACAAATTTTGATACCATTTAAAAGTTAAAAAATTAATACAATATATTATGATAGCAACATACACTTTAAAAGAAAACGAATTGGACATGAAGTTTATCAATTCAATTAAAGAAATATTTAAAGGAAAACCTGTGAGTATAACAATTACAGACGAAACAGATGAAACGGCTTATTTATTAAGTAACCCGTCAAATCGGAAGCAGTTACAGATAAATATTGAAAGTTCTGACCAAAAGGTATTTAGAGGAGACGAATTCGAAAACATAGTAACCGAACTCTCAAAATAATTAATAAATGAGAGATGTAATTTTTAATGGATCGTCATTTGCCGATTTTACAGAATGGTCATCGGCAAATAAAGCTATTTTTAAAAGAATAGTTGAATTAATTAGGGAAATTCGCAGAACTCCTTATGAAGGTAAGGGAAACCCGGAACCATTAAAACACGAGCTTGCAGGCAAATGGTCCAGGAAAATAGATATGGAACACCGATTGGTTTATGAAATAACAGAAAATACTGTTGAAATTATTTCATGCAAATATCATTATAATTAAAACAATGAACCCACGGATAATAAAATCAGAACCAATACAGGATTATAGACTGAAGCTTGCTTTTACCAATGGAGAAGTAAGGGTATTTGATGTAAAGCCATACCTTAAAATTGGCAATTTTAAAATGTTAAAGAATGAAGCAATGTTTACTTCTGTAAAATGTGTTTTGGGCAGTATTCAATGGCAAAACGGCCTTGATCTTTGTCCTGATATATTGTATGAAGAAAGTGTGGCAAATTGAATTAAAAAAAGAAGTGAAAGCTAAAGAATGAAAAAGAGATAAATGTGGTAGGCTGAGAAAAGCCTTACCCTAAATGACATCACCCCAGCCCTCCCGATGAAACGGGACAAGTTCTCCAAGCGGAGAGGGATTTAGGGTGAAGTTTGTATACTAAACTAAACGACATTGAAATATAAACTATCAGAATTATGAAATACAAATATGAAATAATTATCTATTGGAGCATCAATGACAATGCTTTTATAGCTGAAGCTCCGGAATTAGCTGGCTGTATGGCCGATGGGTCAAGCTATACTGAAGCTGTTAAAAACATTGAAGTGGTAATTGAAGAATGGATTGAAACGGCTAACATTAAGAAACGGCCAATTCCGGCTCCAAAAGGGAAGCTAGTGTATACATAAACCCTGGCCCGGCGTAGCGTCCCGTTACGTCGAACATTATTCGACCTCTGGCCGCTTAAGAAAAACGCCGGAGGCAAAGAAATAAGAAAGCGTAGCGGGACGCTACGCTTAACGAGGGAGGAAGACAAAGGAGAGGGTAGAGAAAAAATGGGATTACATTAAAAAATATATTATGGCTTTAATAATAATATTTTACATAAACCATGAATTATAAAAATGGATAGCATTAAACTATTTGAAGATAAAAAAGTTCGCAGTCATTGGGACGAAACTGAAGAACAATGGTATTTTTCGGTAGTTGATGTAGTGGAAGCATTGACCGATAGTACCAACGCCAGAGATTATTGGTTTAAGATGAAAATTAGGGTGAAAACTGAAGCCGGGCTTGAACTGTCGACAATTTGTCGACAGTTGAAACTTAAAGCAACTGATGGCAAAATGCGTGAAACAGATGTATCGAATGTTCAGAATCTGCTACGTATAATACAATCTATTCCTTCGCCTAAGGCTGAACCATTTAAACAATGGTTGGCAAAAGTTGGCTATGAACGCATACAAGAAATTTCAAATCCGGAACAAGGAATTGAACGGGCACGTGAAAACTGGCAAATGCTTGGGCGAAGCGAAAAGTGGATTCAACAGCGCATGACAGGCCAGGAAACCAGAAACAAACTTACAGATTATTGGAAAGGATCAGGAGTAAAGGAAAAAGACGAATTTGCATTGCTAACAAATATTATACACCAGGAATGGACAGGCCTTACAGTTAAAAAGCATAAAGTTTTAAAGGGCTTAAAAACTCAAAACCTGAGAGACCATATGTCGGAAGCTGAACTGATTTTTACAGCTTTGGCCGAACTTTCAACACGCCAGATAGCTGAAACAGAAGAAGCAATGGGGTTAATTGAAAATGCAAAAGCAGGTAAAAAGGGCGGCACAATAGCAAAAGATGCAAGGTTTGCATAAGAGGCTAAAACCGGTAAACGAGTTGTAACCGGTGAAAATTTCTTGCCCCCGGCAAAAGAAAAAAGGAAATTGAAATCTCCTTGAAAACAAAAGTGGTAAGTTATTTTTTAGTATATATTGAAATATGAAAAATCGATAATAAAAGGATAATATTTAACCATAACACTAAAAAACAAAAATTATGAAAAAATCTATTATGTTTACAGCGCTTATTTCGATTGCCATTGGCATTTCAGCACAACAACAAGCCCAGAAACCTGTAATTGCCACACAGGCCCAGGTAAAGTTAAATTCAGCAGCCGATACACTGCAATACACCCTGGGCGCATACCTGGGGCAGTATATCACAACCAATGGTTTTGCAGTCAGCAATCCCGATCTGTTTCTTAAAGGAATGAACGATGCCTTGCAGAAAAAACAATTGCTTGTAAATGCCGATAGTATACCCAAAAGGATAAACGATTACCAAATCCGCCTTATCAGCGACCGTAACATCAGGGAAGAGAAACAACTTTTCGAAAGTTTAAAAGGCAAACCTGGTGTAGGAATTTTGCCCAGCGGGGTTTGCTATATCATTCTAAAAGCAGGTACAGGTGTAAGGCCGCTATCAAGCGATACTGTTAAATTACAGGTTAAGGGTTACCTTGCCGACGGGAGGCCTTTCGAAGATACTTATGCGAAAAACGCACCCTACAAAATTACCCCTGCAGGGTTAATTGCCGGGATGAGCGAAGCAGTACAAATAATGCCCGAAGGTTCGATTTGGCGTTTGTATATCCCATCGGCATTGGCATTTGCCGCAAAAGGGGTCCCGGGAATTGTGCCTCCCCAAGCGGCTGTAATTTTTGAGGTGGAGTTATTGAGTATTAAAAAATAACCTCACCCCCAAAGAGGTTGTCTGAAAAGCAAAATTTAAACGCTAAGACGCCACGACGCTAAGTTTTATTTTCAATAGAATCAATATTTTGCGTTATTGCGCCTTTGCGTTTGAAAATATTTTTTCGACTTTTTACACAGCTTCCTTGAATTCAATTGGACAGTATAAATTGAAATTTAATTAGAAACAGATTGATATTAAACTAAAAAATATTAAATTAAGCCAAACTGAGGCTGTATCAAAAGTCAAAATTTAACATGTTTTTCTCTGCGTATTCTTAGTGAAAATCTGTGAAATAATTATTTACACAGATATCCACTGAGTCAACACAGAGGTTTTGAGACTACTTTCAGAGGTGAGGTAAAAAATGAACGATAGCAGCAAACATATTAAACTACTAACTGGCGCTTTAAAGAAGTGTTCGGTATTATTATGCGCTATTCAGCTATTGTTCGGTTTCGAATTATTACATGCGCAGGTGATAAGAAATAATGGCGCTGCTGTTAAAATTTCTTCAGGTGCGGTAGTTACAGGGAAGGATTTAGAAAATGCTGCCGATACTATTACCAATAACGGAACTATTGAACTTAAAGGCAACTGGACCAATACTGCTGCATATCAACCTGGCATGGGAACTGTTGTGTTCAATGGAAACGATACAATCGCCGATCAGTTAATTACTAAGACTGGAGGCCAAACTTTTCATGACTTCATTGTAAACAGGGGTTTCTTGTTTTTCTTAAGGACAGTAAAACTAAATAACGATGTAACCGTCAACAATGCTTTAAACCTTATTTCGGGCAGGCTAAACCTGAATGCCAAAAACCTTACTGTTGAAGGGCCTATTACAAGTACAACCGGTACCATTACAGGCCATGATAGTTCAAATATAATTATAAACGGAAGCGGTGCAATAGGAACAATTACTTTTACTTCGGGTTCAGGGGTTATCCACGATTTTAAACTAATGCGGGCCAATAATACCGCTGCATTGGGTTCCGATTTAGCGGTGGGCGGGCATTTTGCAATTGCTGACACACTCGGCTTATCGAACGACCTGACATTAAACGGAACGGATGAATGTGGGGGATTTATCAATGCATCTGCCGGTACTGTTACCTATGC
The DNA here is from genome assembly GCA_963726845.1 of uncultured Bacteroidota bacterium. Lineage (GTDB taxonomy): Bacteria > Bacteroidota > Bacteroidia > Bacteroidales > DTGW01 > CAVSGB01. The sequence continues at coordinate 14,354 of CAVSGB010000020.1, forward strand.
CAGCAACGGGCTTATTGTAATTAATGGAACCTATAGTAACCTGACTATCGCCCAAAATGCAGTAATGTGCGGCGATGTTACCGTTAATGGCACACTTGCTTTTACTAACGGGGTTTTGGATTTGAATGGCCACACACTGACGCTCAATGGTTCCACTTCGCTTGCTGCGGGTACCATCAAAGGAGGCAGTACATCAAATATCATTATTTCAAGCAGCAATAACTCAGGAATGTTATTACCTCAAATATCAGGTGGGTTGAATAATCTGACAATCAATAAAACAGGTACAACCAATACGGTTACATTAAGTAATGCATTAAATATTGCCGGCAATGCCACATTATCGAATGGTGTGTTGATTACTGCTTACAATATTAATTTCAATGGGACAACTACCTGCGGCAGTGGCTCAATAAATGCTACAACCGACACTGCAACATTTAACAATGTTTCGTATGTATTCCCGGGCAATTATAATAATCTTCTGAAAATAGGGGCATCCACAGCAACGCTTTGCGGTAATGTTGGAATAAGCGGCAATTTAACGGTTTCAACTGGAACATTTGAAATTACCTCTTATTCAATTTCTGTATCAGGTACAACAAATGTTTACGGCATTTTATCGGATAATAATATTTCCGGAACAAATCTTTTTGTTGGCCCTGTAACTATTTATGCAGGTGGCGCATGGAATTTCAGCGGCAATGGTGCTGCAGAACTTCGCAATGGCTTAACTTACAACGGGGTTTCGTTTAATTCAGGTACCGGGGCTTATTCATTCACTAAAAATAACCAAAACATAGCTGGATCAAGCCAGATTGTTTTCAATGGTAGTGTATTAATAGGAACCAATGTAACCCTTACCAACAATAACTCTTTTGCAGTTTCCGGTGTAACTTTTAAGGCAGCTTTGAACGGTACGGATGGGACTTCGAAATATGTAAACCAGGTTATTACATCGTATGAATGGACGCACAGCGCTTATGGTGCGCCCATGAGCACGGGTATTTTAGATGCTACATACACCGGAAATACGTTCAGGTATTCAGGGGCAGTTCAGGATATAACTGCCGGAACTTATTATTATTTAGAAATCAATGGGTCGGGCAGTAAAACCTTTAATGGTAATGTAAATGTAAACAGCAATTTAAATGTTCTGAACGGAACTACAATTGCTTTTGGAAGTGCTTCAATTTATACAATGGATATTAAAGGCAACTTTAATGCTTCAAATGGAGCAATTAATATGACCAATGGTACAAATATCAACCATAAACTTATCCTTGAAGGATTGAATAACTCATGTAATCTTTTAAATGCTGATGACCAAAGCGAAATTCAATATATTGGGGGGGACGGGCAACAGGTATTTGGCTCAACTAATTATAGGAATATTGTTTTTGGCGGTACCGGGACAAAAGTTTTACAGGGAAATGTAACTGCATCGGGAAATACAATTACGCTGAATACAATGGTCAGCACTGGTCCCTACGTTTTGTACCTTAGTATACCTACTGTTACAATCAACCGCAGCACAGGAGTTGTTATCGGAAACCTAAAGAGAAGTGTTAATACAACATCTTACAATTATAGTTTCGCGGTTGGTACCGATACAAGTTTTAACCCGCTTCAAATTAAATTTACCAATCTTACTTCGGGCGATTACTTAGTGAATTTTAAAACCGGAAACATAGGAAATGCAGGTCTTCCATTGAACGATCATGGCGTGGAAATATATGCCATGTTTACAAACGGATACTGGTCAACCCAGGCTTCTAATTCGCTGGCATCGTCGAATTACAGCATTACATTGACCACTTCGGGCTTTGGAATAGACTCTTCGTCGCGCATTTTAAAGAAAGAAGGGGGAAACCTGTTTGTAAATGGTATTAACGGAGGAATTTCAGGATTGGACATTACGCGTAATACATTAAATGAAATATCGCCCACCAACACTTCTTTTGCTATTGGGCAAGGCCGGCCGAATATTTCAACACAACCTTTAAATGATACCGTTTGCCACGAAGCAACAGCACAATTCTTTGTTGGGGCAACAGGTGTCGGTACATTGACTTATCAATGGTTTAAAACCGGCAGCCCGGATATTCAATTATCCAACACAGGAAATATCAAAGGGGCAACCTCTTCAACACTGTTTATTGACAATGCAAACTTTGCAGATGATGGTTATTATTATTGCATTATCACTGATGCGAATGGACACCCGAAGGAAAGCAATCCGGCAATTTTGGTAGTTAATACAATTCCGGTATTAACACTGGTCAAGCCTGTTGATACGATCTGCAATGCCCAATATGCCAAAATTACCATAGCCCCGGCTGTATCGGATACGACCTATTCGTGGACTGTTCAACCGGATGCCGGCATCTCAGGGGCAAAATCCGGAGGGGGCATTCTGATAAACCAGATAATTACAAATAGTAACAACTATGTAGCCAAAGTTATTTATGTAATAACACCTATGGGCCCAAAGCCTACATATTGCGTTGGTTTGAGTAAATATGACACCATCTGGGTGAACCCAACGGCTATTTTAAGGGTTAATACTCAGGATACTATTTTGTGTGATTCCTCAACTTTCACGATTTCAGTTGATGACAGGAACGGCGCTGTTAAAGGTTCAAAAGTATATCAGTTGACTACTACTTATTATACTGACAGCCTTGGCGGTGTTGAGCAATCCACAACTGATATTATAGCCGGAACTGATATTACCAACAGGATCGTAAACAATACTAAAAACCTGCAAAAAGTTACCTATAATTTCAAACCGATGATTAAAAACCCACATCAGGGTGTTAGTTATTGCAATATCAGCAAGGACACAAGTATTACAATATATGTTAACCCAACCCCACAGATGAGTATTAAATCTGATACTGTATTCTGCGATAGCGCTTCGGTAAATTTAATATTGGCATCATTAAATGGTACAATCCTGGGAGATAAATATTATCAGATAACAACGACTTTTAATAATTCAAAGGCAGTAGTTAACAATACTATGAACGGCACTTTCCCAATACATAGCTTCTCGAACCAATTAATAAATAAAACTATCGGCCTGGATACAATATTTTATAATGTTGTACCGGTATTCCGAAATCCACGAAAGAACGATACAACGGAATTTTGTTCTGTAGGTGTGCCTGTAATTTTTAGACGTTACGTATTGCCGGCTTTGAAAGCAATATTAATCGATACAACCTATGCCGGCGGTTCGAATAACACGATTAAATGTTATGGGGATAAAAATTTATCCTATAAAGATAAAAACAATAAAAATGTGGTTCATTTAGCAATCCCAAACAATACCGGGAAAATAAAAGCTATGATTAGTGGCGGGCTCACGGTTCCGCCATACTCTCAGTTGCAGGATAATTGTACTTTTAGCTGGAGCAACAATTCTAATACAAGGATTATCTCAGGATTAAATGCCGGAACTTATTCTTTATCGGTAACTGATGGGCATGGCTGTAAAACCGGTGCAAAAACGGTTCTTACAAATCCACCGAAATTAATTTCAGAGGATACAATTATACAAGGCTTTAAATGCTCAAGCGCTACAAAAGGAATAATGCTGGCAACACCTGTAGGAGGTACAAAACCTTATAGCTATGAATGGGCTACAGTGGATGGACGTATAGTATTTAATGATACTGTGACGGATCTCGTTGAAGGTACTCAGAACCTTGTATATTACAGACGCAAATGGTTGCATGTCAACAAATTCCGACATCCTCCAAAAAGAATCAATACCTCAGGCTGAATTAGGGGCAACTCAATATGGGAAATATAATATTAGTTGTTATGGGTATAGTAATGGAAGTTTCTATCCAACCTTTAATTCTCAGGGCGGGAACCTGATCTACACCTGGTACAGGGTTGAACCGAATGGATCGCAAACAAAGTTGCAACAAAGCGTTAAGAACCCATATCTGTTAAATCAACCTAAAGGACTTTATAGTTTTTCGCTGACTAATCCCGGTCTGGGGTGCAATACTGCCCTATCTTACGATAGCCTTACGGAGCCCGGGCCAATTAATGTCAATGCCCAACTATCTTCATTCTATAACAACCAGTATAATTTAAGCTGTGACAACAGTATGGACGGTAAAATTGCATTGAAAGTATCGGGCGGACAAGGTAATTTTATGTTCAAATGGAAAACTTTTGGCAAAGACACTGTTTCTACAAGAAATACGTTTATTAATAACCTTGATTCAGGAAAATATAACTTGACAATTGTCGATTCGGCACAAATTATAGGTTTCAATCAGTATGTATATTGTTATAAGGATACTTCTTATTCACTTACAAAACCTACGCCCCTTAAACTTGATACAGTATTATCGCATACGACCAATTGGAATGTTTCATGCTTTAACTCTTCCGATGGGTCTGTTCAGGCAAAAGTTTCAGGAGGTGTTACTCCTTATTCGTATAAATGGCAAAATATTACAATAGATTCTATCTATCCGGATACAACAAATAAAATAACAAGTCTGCCGGCCGATACTTATAAACTTGCAGTTACTTACGGTAAAAGTTGTACAACAGATTGGGGCTTTGTTTTAACCCAGCCTGGTCCTTTAAACATCTCTTTAAAATTAAAGGAATATGTTGGTGGCTTTAATGTCTCTTGTTTTGGCGATTCCGATGGGGCTGCAAAAGCAATAGTGACAGGTGGCGCCTATCATTATAAATATTATTGGTACTTAAGTTCAACAGATACATCAAAGTCATTTTCTTCAACCGATAGTGCCAACTTGCTGAAGGCAATACAACAATATACTTTTGAAGTTAAGGACACGAACAATTGTATTTTGAAGAAAGATACTTTACTTACACAACCACTAAAATTGGATGGTTATATTGAGAGCGTTAACCTTAGTTGTAAACTGTCGAATAATGGTTGGGCATTTGTTATACCTGAGGGAGGGGTACCGCCATATACATATATTTGGTACAATGGTGCAACAACAGATACAGTCAGAAAGCTTGCAGTTGGGGATTATGCTGTACAAATTACCGATACAAATACTTGTATTAAGAAGCTGTCGGTTACGATTAATGCGCCGGATACCCTGATTGTTAAGGCACAAGTAATTACAGAGCCTTTGTATCATGGATGGGGCGTAAGTTGTTTTGGCGATTCTGATGCCAGCATTAAAGCAATTGTCATTGGAGGCACACCGCCATATAAATATAGATGGAATGATGGATTAGGCACTATAGACACTATCTCTGGGATTCGGTCAGGAATTGACACAGTCCTTGTTATTGATACCAATGGATGCAGCGGTAAAGATATAATTCAAGTTACCCAACCTGAAAAGCTAACAATCGATATTGCTAAAACGAATGTAACATGTTACGATTTATCGGATGGCACAGCAACAGCGATTGTTAACGGTGGCACATTGCCATACAGATATTTATGGTCTGATGGACAACAAGATAGTGTTGCTAAAAACCTGAGGGCTGGAAAAGATTCAGTAAAAATTTTCGATGCAAATAATTGCTTTATTGAATTATCAGATTCTATTAATCAGCCAAATCCGCTAAAATTCACATTCGAAGGCATAAAGATGCCTTATTGCCCTGCTACAAAGGATGGAACAGTTAAGGCAACAGGCGAGGGCGGTACACTGCCATACAATTTTGTATGGTCTGATAGTCAAAAAAACAGCACTGCCGATACGCTCCGTGAAGGTGTTTATATTCTGACGCTTATCGATTCAAATAAATGTACTTTTAAAGATACAATAAAATTAAAGGCATTGCACAGTGCATGTCTTGATATACCAAAAGCCTTTACTCCAAATGGCGATGGATATAACGATACCTGGAATATTCTTGTAGGGGATCCCAAGGCACCCGTTGTACTGGGAGCCCTGTATCCTGAAGCGGTAGTTCAGGTTTATAACCGTTGGGGAGAAATAATTTATCAGTCGGAAAAAGGTTATAGGCAAGAATGGGATGGAACGTATAAAGGCCGCGTAGTGCCTATGGATTCGTATTATTATTCTATTGACCTTGGAATTGGTTCTGAAAAATATATTGGTATTGTCTCGATAATCAGGTAATTTTGGAAAGTTAATTAATCTTGAAGATTAGGTAACTTAGCCTGCATTATTCTGCCTTTTTCAGGTATGAACATAAATGCAGGAAACCCCGGTTAAGATAAGCTCATTTTTGGGACACCAAAAATGATACGAATAGCAATACGTAACTGAAAAATCAAATGTTAACATACAACAT